>QHXU01000181.1 GCA_003223065.1 Acidobacteriota bacterium
CGTTGACCTGTCCGGTGTATTGACCCGGCGGGAGCTTCGCCAAGGGGATCTGTAACGCGAACGGAGCCACACCCGGCCGCGAGGTGCGCAGCTTGCTGAGACGAACGGGCGGAGAAGTGTAGATCTTTCGCGCGCCAAGGAGCAGATCGACCTCGGCGGAAACGCTGGGTGTTTTGCGGTCCGCATCCATAGCCGGATCGTACACTTCCAAATACACGTACAGCGTCTGATCTTTTCGGAAAACGCGGGTGATACTCGGCACGAGTTTCTGTCCCTCTTCCACCAACGGATGCCCGGCCAGGAGCTTCTTATTCGTATCCGCGGCGCCGACAGCAGCTGTCACCGGTTCCTTTTGATTGCTCCAGATCACCGAGCTGAGCCGCAGCGATTTCCCGCTATTGAGATCCGGCACAATGAACTTCGTCTCGAACGTGCCCATTTTGCCGCTCTGGTTCTCACGCGCCAAAAAGCGCAAAGTGTACTGGCCCGGACCCAGCGTTAACCCAGCGTCGTACTGCAGGTGGCGCCGCCCAATCTGCGCTGCGTTGGCCTCGGTCAGTTTGAGCGTAATGTTGTCGCGCACGCCGGACACAAGTTTGCCCGAAGCGTTGCGCACCTGGCCGATGAAATCCAAATCGGCAGTCTGGTTGGCGCCCCTCTTGGTGAGCCCCACGGCTGAGCTGGGGATGTTCACTGAGATTGGAACGAAGTAACGGTCCTTAGCCACCCGGAAAGAGTCGACCTCGAGCGCCAGAGGCAGCTCGCTCACCGGATCGCCCAAGGTCAGCGCTTCTTCGAGCTGCCGCTCCTTGTCGGACGCATTGAATTTCTGCCAGGTCTTCGCGGCGTAGTAACCGTTGCGATAATCGAGTTTCGCCTGAACCTGGTTGGTCAGGCGCACCTGAATGCGGCGAAATTTTCCATCCTCGGCTGAATTCGTACTGTAGTAGCCGACGATGTAGTAGCTATTGATATCTTCCTGCGCGCGGCGAATGCCGAGTGTAAGGTCGTTGGAATCGAGCAGCGCCTTGCCTCCCGTGTCCGCGGCCAGCGAATAGAGCGTTTCCTGCGAATCATTGAAGCTGTTTCTCAAGCTTTGCTGCCGGGTGCCAGTCAAAACCCCTGTGCCGCGAGGCGAAGCAGTCGATGCGTCGCCGCCAGGCGGCGTTGCGACCAAACCTCGTGAGTCCACTGGATAAAAAGCAACGTTCGCGCGAACCGCGGCGTTCACCGTCGCTTTGAGCTGGGACTGGTTTTCGACCCCGGTCTTGTTGACACCACTCGAAAAATAGACCAGCGCCTTCTTTTCGGGATAGATGCTGAGCTTCCGCGCTGCGTCCTCGAGTGCAGTCAGCTTGCGATCCGTGTTGAAGATGTTGAACTCCGTCTCGTCCGCGGTGAAGCTGCCGCTATCGTCACCCTCCTCGGCGTCGGTCGCCGCCACACCGGCGAGGTCGGAGCCCTCGCCCAGGCTCATCTTCCGCAGCGTCGTAATCAGCCGCTCGCGATCATCAGTGAACTCCTCGACCACTCTCAACTTGGTGCTGAACGTCATGATCGAGACCAGGTCAGAGGTGGTCATCTGCGATTGCAGAAACTTTATCGCAGCCTGCTGTGCGCGAACCTGCTCGCCGGGCTGCATGGACGTCAAATCGAAGAACAGCGCGAGCAGGCGACGGTCCTGGTAACGGATCGGGCTGTTGCCCTCAGGCTTGGTCACAGATTCACCAGGCACAGTGGCCGGCGGCTTTTCCTCAATTGTGCGCGGAGCTTTAAGACCAAACGAGAGCGGCGTTACCAGCTCGTTGCTGAGCTTTTGCAGCTCGAACACGCCGATGGCTTGGCGCACCCCGTCTTCAAGAACCTCGAAATCTTCTTTTTTGAGATTGGTGATCGGGTTGCCGGATCGGTCGCGCGCCGATACGTTGACGATGACCAGCTTGCTTTCGACCTTGAACGTCGGCTCCTGGCCCAGTAGCGCGACGGCTGTCATTAGAATCAGGCGTCTCATCTAGAAATTGACCCTCACCGTGGCAGTCAGGCTCCGCATCGCCCCGGCGCCTGTGATTATGCCGTAGTTCACCGAATTCACCACCGTGCCATAGCTCGAAATGTTGACATGGTTGAACAAATTGCTCGCATCGACGCGGAACTGCAAACGCTTGCGTTCGGCCAGGTTGATCGTGCGGCTGAGCGATAGATTCATTACCCACATGGCCGGCCCTGGGATCGTATTGCGCCCGGCGTTGCCGAATTGGCCCGCGGGCGGGATGGTAAACGCCAGTAGGTTGAAATAGCCCGAACCGGTATCCACCGGCAATCCCGTAGCTGCGGCGCGGCCGCTGCCGATCGAGCCGGTACCGCCCGTGTCGGACAGGTTGCCACCCACGCGCGCTGTGAGCGGTGTGCCGGTTTGGATTGTCGTGCTGCCGGAGAGTGTCCAGTCTTTGAATGCCTTCTCCGCCCACGCCGGCTTTGCGAGAAACCCGTGCCTGGCGCCCACAGGCGACGTCAAGACGTAACCGGCGGTAAGGACGTGGCGGCGATCGAAGCTCGATAGTCCCCGCTCCGCACTTAGATCCCTGTCGTTCTGCGCCACCGTGTTCCCCGCGCCGCCCAACGTGGATGAGTCGTCGATCGACTTGGAGTAGTTGTACATCAGATTTCCTGAAATCCCTCCGCGGAAGCGGCGCGTGAGGCGCAGTTGGCCTGCGTGATAGATCGAGTTGCCAACCGGGCTGTCGAACGTGAATCCGAGTGCGTTGCCGATCGCCAGGCGCTGCTCGGAGGTCAGGGGCGAGCCCGGCGCGGCGCGATTGGGCGCTCTCTGGATGTCAAGCCGTGTGCCCTTCGTGCCCAAATAGCTGATCTCCATCACGATGGCGGAGGGGAGATCGGTCTGGATCGAGGTGCTCCAGGACTGCGCGTACATATCGCGATAAAACCGGTCGACCGCGAACGTATTGGTGATCGTTTTGCCTAAGGGCGTTGCGGTCAATCCCGTAGCGAGCGTCAAAATCTCAGCCGTGCTGGTTTGCACAGTGCTGCTCGCGGCAAACGGCGGCTGCGCCGAGAGGTTTCGCATGAACTGGTTATACACGCTCGGGTTGTAGTACCATCCGTAGCCGGCGCGAATCGTAATTCGTCCCCGCTCGCGAGGCTTCCAGGCCAGGGCGGTGCGCGGTGCGAAATTGTTGCGGTCCGGGTTGATGAGCCCGGACGGAAACGACCCGCTATACGGTCCCTGCTGCCCCGGAACCACGGGAGCGACCGCGGTGAAACCCGGCGCAATATCCAGATTGGCGATGCGGCCGTATTTTTCGTGCCAGGGCGCGAAATATTCATAACGAACGCCGAGATTCAGCGAAAAGTTTTTCGCGATGCGCCAATCGTCCTGAGCGAAGGCATTGTAGGCGTTACTGCGGAAGTATGTGTTCGAGCTGCCATAGCGGATCGAGCTCGATTGAGGCAGGCCAAGGAGAAAATCGGCGAAATCGAAGCCGGTGTTCGCCAGCGGCTGGCCCTTCTCGTCAAAGCTGCTGGTGGCAAGACCCGTAAATGTAAACGTGCCGCGGCCGTTCGAATCCGTGATGGTGTTGTTGAAGTACCGGTTGTAGCCTCCACCCAAGCTCCAGTTGTGTTTCCCGAAATGAAGAGACACAGTGTCGGTCAGACCGAAGTTATACACCGCGTTCTGGGAGGGACTCCCATCGGCCAGCCCGGCGAAATTCGTGAAGCTGACATTCGGCGGGCCGTAGTTCCTCGGATCGGGCGATGTTCCCTTAATTCCGAGTTCAGTGGCGATATCGGCGCCGTAAGCGAAAAATGGAAGGACGGAATTGGTGTTGCGATTGAAGCTTACGGTTAAATTTTGCAACGTGCGAGGCCCGATGTTGTGCCGCCAACTGATATTCGCGCTGATGCCCTGCCCGCTCGCCGCGTCACGAAAGCCGTACGTCTGCAAGGTCTGGCTGTCCCGTTGCTGCCAATTGAACCCCACGGCTAGATGGTCTTTCTTGGTCAGCGATTGATTCACACGTGTGTTCAGACTCTGAGCGTTGTTCGGTACGGCCGCAACAAGACGGTAGTTCAGCGTGTTCAGGGGGCTGGCCGGCTGGTTTGGCGTGGGGATGAAATTGAGCAGCCCGAGCGCGACCGGATCGATGCTGGCCGCGGGAATCCGGTTGTTTGGGAACGGCAAGTGAGTGGTCGGGTCGTATATGACCCCGGCGCCTGAAAAATCTCCGGCGCGCGCGGCCAGAGTCGGCACGGTCACGGTCGGGTTTGAGCCGTTTCGCAGCAAGTTGCCCGTATAGTTGATGAAGAAGAACGTATTCTCCAGCTTGACCAGCTTGGGAATCATTAGCGGGCCGCCGATGTTGAATCCGAACCGGTTTTGCGCGTACGCCGCCTTGGTGTTTTCCTGGCCGTTCAACGAAAACGGAGCCGCGTCCAAGGCCGAATTGCGGAGGTTGTAAAAGAACGAGCCATGGACCTGATCCTGGCCGCGCCGGCTCCGGTTGCCGATGAAGGCTGGATTTGCGGCCCGGCGCTGGTCCCGGCGGTCGCGTCTGTTAGCGCGGCCACCGGGTCCGCCGAAGCCGCCGCCACCTGGTCCGCCGCCTCGCATACCTGGACCGCCGCCCGGTCCGCCAAATCCTCCTGAACCTCCAGGTCCGTTCGGACCGCCGGGTCCGTTGGGTCCACCAAGTCCGGGAGGAGTATCCCCGCCAGGCCCGAAGCGGCCGAAGCCCGCCCGCAAATCATCGGGCGCCATATCGCTGGAAGTCGTTTGCAGGCCACGGCTGAGGCTGCCGTTAACGAGGAATGATTCGTTCGAGCCATCCGCGGCGACTTGCGGCGGAGGTTCAGCATTGCCGGCTGCCGCGCCGTTTACCTCCCCGACATTGTCTCCGCTCTCCACTTGCGCGCGTTCGGCGGGACGCGTGCGGTCGCGTAACTGCAGCGTAAAGTCTATCTTTGTGGGGCTTGCGCCGACTTGCACTTCCTTGCGCGCATGATCGAAGCCGAACATATCGACTTCGACAATCCACGCGCCCGGCGTCATCCCCTCAAACCGGAGCACTCCATTGCCATCGGTCACTGTGAGCAGGATGCGATCGCCCTGCGTCGCCTTCACCGTGGCGCCGGGGATGGGCTGCCCTTCTGACTTCACCATGCCGGTTACACGCCGGCGATCAGAAGATTTCTGATAGTAGAAATGTCGAACCTCCTTGCGCCGGCGTGCCCGCCGTAATGGTTTGCTGTTACTGTTTCGTGAGGGTTATTTCTCGAGATCCGCGGCCTTCAGTCTCGGCAGTCAGCTTCATGGTATTCCCCGAAACCGTACCCTTGTACTTCGTCGTGAACTTGCCTCTATCGCCCATGTCGCGGGTGACTTCGAACGAAACATTGTCACCCTCTATCGTTCCGTTGGCAATCTCGGCCGGGCCGCCGCGTCCACCTTGCACCGCGCCGGTGAGCGAAGAGCCGCTCACTTTGAACGTGAAAGTCTGGGGGCCGCCCTTGCCCATTCCTTCGCTGGTCCACTTGCCGCTAATGTCGGCCCCGAAGGCAACGAGGCTCGCGAGCGCGAACAGCGCACAGAACAAAGCTAGTCTTTTCATGATGTTTTGCGTCCTCTCCTGGAGATACGATTCAACTTACGTTGTTTCGACTCACGCTGTAATGATGGCCCCCGGCAACTCTGAGGTTACACCAACCGCGGTCCGATCCGCCATCACCAGGCTTCCCAGTACCCTTAACGTCGCGCGCGGACGGAGGATGACATCGCACTGCTTTTCTTCCCTGGCGGGCTGTATGGTACGGTAGTATCTTCTTTACCGATGAGCCGTATGGAGGGCCTGGGACACACAACGGATTGGCCGGCGCAAACGAGGCTGCTGACGCAATGGTGAAGACCGCTGGCCGGCATCGGCACGGAGCATCCTCTTCCGGCGGAGAAACTGTCGCCTGTCCCGTCACTGTATTTAGTGGAGAATTTCCCGGCTGCGCGCGATGGGTGTGAAGCGATTCTGCACTTCGGAGGGCTTGGCCACGCTTTCTGGATTTGTGGAAAGGATGAAGCTCGCGTCCGCGAGTACGCGGGGCTGATGCCGGCGTTCCGCATAGTCGCGAACGTTCCGGTGCCGCACGGTGTGATGAAGGACGCGGTGGCGAAGGAATGAGACCCAACCTCGACTCAATGCGGTCGGAGATCCAAGCGTACCTCGAGTCGCGCGGCATCGTCGTGTTTCACGGGTATCCGCGGGCCGGCGATCCGCCGGCGCCGGTCTTCTGGGACACCGACCGCTATCCGGATTACCACATGTTTCTGGCCGCGGCGGAAGCGGCCGGCGTGCGCCTCGTGACGCTCTACGCTCGCGAATTCACCGAAGACATGATCGAGGACGCTCTCGAGCAGTTGGACTCCTCGGACGTTCCGAATGACGAGCAACGCGCAGTCGAGCAGCGCCTGCGCGAGCTGCGCAGATACGCCGGATTCACCTGCCAGATCGAACTGTCGTTCGACCTGGCGAACCGTGTGTACATTTTCGATCTGCGCACGGATTGGTATGACGAACTCTCCGAGATGCAGGACCGCATCGACGACTCGTATAGCGAAGAAGAAGACGAGGATGAGGGACCGCTCAGCGGCGGTTATTATTCAAAAAATTGAAATGGAACATCGCGCAGTCTGAACCGGCGGGCGTGGCTGCGCTTTCCTCCGCGCTCGGGCTGGCCCGGCCGGCCGCCCGTGCATTGTGGGCCCGCGGCTACCGCGACCCCGTGGACGCGCGACGCTTCTTTGCCCCGGCTCTGGCGGATCTCCACGATCCGTACCTGCTCGCCGGAATGCACGCCGCGGTCGCACGCCTTCGCCGCGCCATCGAGCAACACGAACAGGTGCTGCTTTACGGTGACTACGATGTTGACGGCACCAGCGCCGTCGTCATTCTCAAGAAGGGCCTTGATCTGCTGGGCGGGCGTCCGTCATTCCATGTGCCGCATCGCCTGCGCGAGGGCTACGGGATGAGAAGCGAAGTGGTCGAAGAGGCGGCCGCGTCGGGCGTCAAGTTAATCGTAAGCGTCGACACGGGGATTCGGGCCAATGAAGTCGTGCGCCACGCCGCGGCGCTCGGAATCGACGTGATCGTTACCGATCATCACCTGCCCGAAGAGGAGCTGCCGCCCGCGCTCGCCGTGCTGAATCCTAACCGGCCCGATTGCTCCTATCCCGAAAAGAACCTCTGTGGCGCCGGCGTCGCGCTGAAGTTGATGGATGCGTTGGTTGCCGCCTCCGGATGGGAGCCTGCCCGGCGCGAGCGCTTAGTCGAATCGTTGCTGAAGCTGGTAGCGATCGCAACGGTCGCGGACGTCGTCCCGCTGACCGGCGAGAACCGCGTGATCGTAAAGTGCGGGCTCGATGGGCTTAGCCGGGTCCGCAATCTGGGTTTGCGCGCGCTTCTTGATGTCTCTGGATTTGGCGAAGGGGACTCGCCGACCGCGGGCCAGGTCGCCTTCCGAGTCGCGCCGCGAATCAACGCGGCCGGCCGCATGGCTAGCGCCGCCGATGTGATCGAAATGTTCCTCACCGAAGACGGCGCCCGGGCCCGCGAGCTTGCCAAGTTGCTCCACGACCTCAACACGGATCGCCAGCAGACCGAGGCGGAGATTGCACGTGTCATTTTCGAGCAGTGCGTCGAGCAGCCAGTCACCGACCGGGACGCGGCGCTGGTGTTCGCCGGCGAGGGCTGGCACCGCGGCGTGGTGGGCATCGTCGCGAGCCGCGTGGTGGAACGCTTCCACCGGCCGGCGTTCGTGCTCGGCCTGGAGAACGGTACGGCACACGGCTCCGGGCGCAGCATCCGCGCCTTTCATCTACTGGAATCCCTGGAGGCCATGCCGGACTTATTCTCTAAATTCGGCGGCCACCGGCAGGCCGCGGGCGTGACGCTGCGCGCCGACCGCGTTTGCGAATTTCGCGAGCGGCTTTGCGCGCATGCCTTGGCCCGTCTCACTCCGGCTGACTTCGAGCCCGCACTCGAGATCGACGCTGAAATCGACTTTCGGGAGATCACGGACCGGTCGGTGGCTCAGGTTCTGCGGCTGGCCCCGTTCGGCTTCGGAAATCCTTCTCCCGTTTTTGCCGCCCGCGGCGTTGAGGTGATTGCTCCGCCAGACGTCCGCAACAAGAAGCACGTATTCCTGCGGCTCAAATCGCAAGGGCGGACCATCCGCGCCAAGGCCTGGAATTTCGCGGAACGGGCGGCGGAGCTGAGCGCTGGCGCGCGAATCGATGTCGCGTTTAACTTCGAAGACGACGCGTATTCGGCGAGCCGGGGTTATGCTCCCTGGCAGGTCATTTTGAGAGACGTCAAGTAGACGCGTGCTAAAATCACAGCGCATCCCCAATGTATTGGAGTAAACTCTTCATCCCCACTCTGCGGGAAGACCCTGCAGAGGCCGAGGTCGCCAGCCATCGTCTCCTCCTCCGCGCCGGATATATCCGCCAGCTCTCGGCCGGCATTTACAACTACCTGTATCTGGCGCAGCGCGCGATGCTCAAGATCACCCAGATCGTGCGCGAGGAAATGGACGCCATCGGCGCGCAGGAGTTCTATCTACCGGCGCTCAACCCGGCTGAGGTATGGCAGGAGTCCGGCCGCTGGGATGTGATGGGCGACAATCTGTTTCGATTGAAAGATCGCTTCGGACGTTCCTTGTGCCTCGGCATGACGCACGAAGAGGTCATGACAAGCATCGCCCGTGGCGAATTGCGCAGCTACAAGCAGCTCCCGCAGATCTGGTATCAGATCCAGACCAAGTTCCGCGACGAGTTTCGTCCCAAGAGCGGCCTGCTCCGCGTGCGGCAATTCATCATGAAGGATTCCTATACCTTCGACCTGACTCCGGCGGGGCTGGACGAATCCTACAGCAAGCACTACGAAGCTTACTGCCGGATCTTCACCCGCTGCGGTCTCGATTACGTCGTCGTGGAGGCGCATTCGGGCGCGATGGGCGGCAGCCAGTCACACGAGTTCATGGTTATCTCCGATGCCGGCGAGGACTTCGTCGTGCGGGGCCAAGACTACGCCGCGAATCTCCAAAAAGCCGTAAGCCGGCCAAAGCCTCCCACGGCGCCCGACCCCGCGGGCGACCTGACACCCGAAGAATTCCACACCCCCGGACGCAAAACCATCGCTGAGGTGGCCCAGTTCACGAACCTGCCCGAAACTTCGCAAATGAAAAGCCTGGTCATGGTGGCCGAAGGCAAGCCGGTACTGGTGATCCTCCGCGGCGATCATTCGCTGAGTGAGACCAAACTTGCGGGCGTTCTCGGCGCCTCCGACCTTCGTCCCGCGCACCCGGAAGAAATCAGGGAATGGTTCGGCGCCGACGCCGGCTCGCTTGGTCCGGTGGGCGTGAACAACATGCGCGTGCTTGCCGACGAGGCGCTGCGCGGGCGGCGCAACATGATCGCCGGGGCCAACAAGAACGATTACCACCTGCGCAACGTCACGCCATGCGAAGATTTTCAACCGGAGTTTTTCGACCTTCGCCAGGTGGCCGAAGGAGACACGTCGGTGACGGACGGCGGCCCGCTTACGGTGCACAAGACTGTCGAGATCGGGCACATTTTCAAGCTGGGCTACAAGTACTCGGAATCGATGGGGCTACGCGTGCTGAATGAAGCGGGCGCGGAAGTGACACCCATAATGGGCAGCTATGGAATCGGCATCGAGCGCATCCTGTGCGCCGCTGTCGAGCTGTACCACGATAAAGATGGAATGGCGCTGCCCCCCTCGATCGCACCGTTTTCGGTGGTGGTGACGCCCGTGAATTTTGCCGACAAGCTCCACTCGGAGGCGGCCGCCGAATTGTACCGAGCGTGCCGCGCCGCCGGGCTCGATGCCCTGCTCGATGATCGCGATGAGCGGCCGGGCGTGAAATTCAAGGACGCCGACCTGATTGGGGTCCCTTATCGAATCACAATCGGCAAGAAGCTGGCGCACGGAACGGTCGAAGTGGTGGACCGCCGCAACAAGCAATCGACAGACGTGCCGGTTGGAGAAGCCGCGGAGTTCGTGGCGCAGAAATATTCCGCGGCTTTGCGGCGATGACCACCGACTGGGCGGCCGTTCGCGCGGAGTTCCCCGCCCTGGCTGAGTGGGCTTATCTCAACTCGGCGACCTTCGGACAACTTCCGCGGCGCGCCTGGGACGCCGTGGCGGGACACTGGCAGCGCCGCGACACGCTCGCCTGCATTGATTTCCTCGATTGGTACGACGACGCCGACCGGCTCCGCGCGTCCATTGCACGCCTGATTCACGCTACTCCCGACGACATCGCGTTTGTTACCAATGCCGCCGGCGCGCTGGGTATTGTCGCCGGCGGTCTCGAGTGGAAACATGGCGACAACGTCGTGACGCTCGCCGACGAGTTCCCGAACTATCTGTACTTGCCGGCGTTAGTAGAGCGTTATGGCGTCGAGTTCCGTGAAGTACCGTGGGAGCGGTTCTATGATTCGATCGATGCGCGCACACGGATGGTGACGCTGACCGAAGTCAACTATTCGAGCGGATTCCGGCCGCCGCTCGCGGAAATCTCACGATTCCTCCGGGAGCGCGGAGTCCTTCTGTTCGTGGATGGCACACAGAGCGTGGGAGCGCTACGATTCGATGTTCAGACAGCTCGGCCAGACGCGCTGGCGGTACACGGATATAAGTGGATGATCTCTCCGACAGGCGCCGGGTTCCTCTACGTCTCGCCGCAGCTCCGCCGGCACCTCCCGGCCAACGCCGTGGGCTGGCGCAGCCACCGCACGTGGCGCCAGGTCGATAACCTCCATCACGGGACGCCGGAGTTGAAGGAATCAGCGGAGAAATACGAGGGCGGAGGCCTGCCTTTTCCATTGCTTTACGCGATGGAGGCGTCGGTTAACCTGATGCTTGAAATCGGTCCGGAGGTGATCGAGCGGCGTGTTCTCGACCTTGCCGGCTCAGCGCGGGAGCGCCTGTGCCGGCTGGGAGCCGACGCGCGCGAGACCGGATCGCAAATCGTGGCCACGAAATTTCTGGATCATGACCCGTCGCGGTTGGCGCGGGAGCTCAAGGCGCGGCGCGTGGTGGTTGCGGCGCGGCATGGTTTCCTGCGCGTCATTTCTACAACAACGAAGAGGATCTCGACCGGCTGGAGGAGGGGATCCGTGCTCTCGTTTGACCACGACGGCCGCACCACGGGTATATACTTGATGGAACCCAAACGGGGATCAAGGAGAAGAGGATGAGAAAATTACTTCTTGTCGGTGTTGCTGGTTTGTTCGGCGCTGTCATCGCAGCCGGGCAGCAAGTAAGCATCGTGGACGTGTATATCGCCAAAGTGAAGCCGGAGAAGCGCGGCGATTTCGACGCTATCTCGAAGAAGATTGCGGATGCGAACCGGAAGCACAAGGGCGACGTCTGGACTACAAGCCAGGTGGAATATGGCGAGCAGAATACGTTGTACTTCACCAGCGGACGGTCCAACTACGCGGCCATTGACGACGGTAGCAAGGCATTCCAAAGCGCTATCAAGGAGTCCTACGGCGCGGCGGCAATGGAGAAGCTGATGCGGGACTCCGATAGCTGCCTGATCAGCTCCCGCGGAGAGATCCGCAGGGTCCGCGCCGATCTCTCGTCCAACATGACTTCCGATCCCGCCGCACTCTTTAAGCTGATCGGGCAATCCCGCTTTGTGCGGACTACGATGGTGCGCGTACGTCCTGGAAAGACTCTCAACTTTGAGGAACAGATTCGGATGGTCAAGGGCGCTGGTGAACGCGAAAATCCAAGCCGGGTCACGCTCGTCAGCCAGTCCAGTGTGGGCCAAACAGGCGCGTTGTTTTACCTCACCAACTGGGGAGACTCGATGGCCGCGCTAGATCCCCCCAACGTGCCGCGCCTGCTCGGCGAAAGCGGTTATCAGCGGTTTTCGAGTATGAGCGCCGAAAACACCCTTGGTGTGGAGACGATCATCACCCGCTATCTGCCTGAGCTGAGCAATCCCCCGGCTGAGATTGTTGCGGCCGATCCGTCGTTCTGGACCCCGAAGCCGCCGGCGCCATCTAAACCGAAACCGCCCGCAAACTAAAAGAGCCTTTCGTAACGCGCGAGTTGAGAGGCGAGGGTACGGTTGCGTTAATTACTTGACGCGCAGCGTCACGGTATTCGAATACGGCGATACAGCCGTGCCATTAAACGCTCGTACCCTGTAGACGTATGTGCCGCGGCCGGCGCTTTCCGAATACGTAGTCACATTCGCTCCAACCGAACCGACGGTGACGAAGTTCGAAGAACCGGACGGCGCGCGCCCGATCTGAAAGCCGCTTTCGTTCAATGAATTGTCTGTCCAGTTGAGCGTAGCAGTGCCACGGCCGCCGCTTCCAGTAAGATTACTGGGCGCGTTGATGACATTTGGATTCGGGCTCACCGTGATCGCGACGTTCGCGGTGCCGGTCGCGCCCTGGTTATCGGTGACCGTGAGAACCGCTGTATAGCTGCCCGCATTTGGATACGTGTGCGACACGCTGGCTCCACTGCCGCTCGAGCCGTCGCCGAAGTTCCAGCTATAGGAGGCGATGGAACCGTCCGGATCGCTTGATCCACTGGCGCTGAAGGACACGGCCAGTGGGGCCGTCCCTGAAGCGGGATTCGCCGAGGCCACAGCGACTGGCGGTTGATTGGGTGTGCCCGACTTCGGCAGAACCAGCAGTGTGACGCTCTGCGCCGGCGCAGAAAACGCGACCGTTGAACCGGTGACGCTGAGGTCAGCCAGCCGGTTGATCGCGTTCGCCGACGTCAATTGGTACACTTGCGCCGTCCCGGCCGCCGTGAAATTCGCGAGGTTCAGAGTCACCGGCGTCGTTCCCGACAGATATTTGCTGATCACCATTGCTGTGAGCGCGCCGTCAGCGCTGCGCTGAGCCGCGAACGCCGCCAAGTTGTCCGGATTGGGTCCGGTGGCCGAGACGCTTACGTCGCCGAACGCCGACTTCGCGCCGTCGTAGTTTCGATATATCTTGATTGCTTTGTACGTGGGCGTAGCGGCGTCCGGGGTCGTCCACCGCGTCGCGAGGTCTAGACCTTCGCGGCCGAAGATTCCGAGAATATCGGCCTGGGCGGTAGCTCCGTTGATGTAGCCTTCAGCGCCCCAGTTGTATTCGGTGATCGCAATGGGCGTGCCCGGGTAATAGTAGGTGTTCACCCAGTTTCGCAACCGTGGGATCAGTTGCACTTTGTCGTTGATCCAGGACTGGTCGACGTAGTTCGGGTCCCAAAGCGATCGCGTCGACTGGTTTCTCAGAAGCTGCTTTGCGGTGCTGACATCGTCACTGAATTCGCCGCCCTGCGGATAATAGTGCACGCTGAATACGTCGATGAGGTGGCGGCCGTCGAGTTTCAGTTGATTGAGCAGCCAAGGCAGATAGTCCCAGCCGCCGTGATTGGTGCGGTCCGGGAGAAAACTCCAGCCATGCTGGCTTCCATACTGCTGGTCGTAGCCGCTATAGTAGTAGCCGCTCCAGCCCCACTCCTCCGGCCCTACGACTTTCGCGCCGGGATCCACAGCCTTTATCGCGGAGGAATAGTCGGTTACACGCGAAAAAATCTCATCCATGGTCGCGCCTGTGGGATGCACGTCGCGATGCGTCGAGTGCCAGATGCTGTGCTCGTTATCGAGGATGTAGTAAGGCAGGCCGCCGTTCGCCGCCAAACCCCACTTGTTGACGATCGCTTGGGCCCACTGTTGCTGATAGGACGAGCTGTTCGGAACGTTGGCGTCATTCGCATCGTTGCCGCTTACGGGCTGGCCGGTCGACTTCAGGATTCCATTGCCCGCATCGGGGAACCATTGCGCGTCGTTGCCGGTCTGCGCTCCGTACTTGGCTTGCGAAAAGCTGGCCAGCTTTGCCCGGCTCGGGCCGAGCTTGGCGATCCAGCCGATGATCGGTACGGTGATCATAGACTGCGCGCCGCCCGTCCGGCTGTTGGAGATGAACGTGTCGCCGCGCTCGCCGGACGTGCTGCTCGAGTCGCCGATGCTTTCGAAATACCAGTCCTGGCCGCGATTGTCACCATTGATCTGCCAGTTGTACCGGCTGGTGTTATTGCCGCCGTAACGGTTAAGCGGAACGTTCAGGTCCGAAAGCTGAGCCGTGGTGCCGTATGCAACGCCATAGATGTTCGGATTGATCGCGTGACGGGTGGCGTTGACGTCCACCGTCACGGTGACGCCTGGATTCTGTGCGAACAGCGTCAAGGAAGACCCAAATACGGCAATCATGTGTGCCCGAAAAAGCGACATCTTCCTAGTATGGATGTGTCGCCGCCAGCCGTCTATGCTCGAGATGCCTTAGAAAAGTACTGAGAGTAACAGCGGATATTCAATACTCAACCTTCACTAAGAACAGCCCGCGGGCTGGCGCAGTCGGACCGGCAGGAATCTTGCAGCCGGGTTCGAGGCGGGCGAGGACATTGTCGCGAGTCAGATTTCCCTTGCCCGCTTCCAGCAGTACCCCGACGATGTTGCGCACCATGTGCTTCAGAAATCCGCTGCCGCGGATTCGATAAGTGAGATAGTCGCCTCTCCGTTCGGCATGCGAGCAGAAAATACGGCGGACCTTCGAACGGCCCTGTGAATCCCGTTCGTCCGAGGCGGCAAAAGCGGAAAAATCGTGTTCGCCCTCGAGCAACCTTGCGAGCTCGAAAATCCGCGCCTCATCGAGCGGATAGGGATGGTGATGCACGTAGCGACGCTCGAACGGAGGGCAGACCTCGCCGCGCAGGATGCGGTACTCGTAAGTTTTCGCAACTGCAGCGTAACGTGGATGAAAATCGGCCGCCGCCTCCTCAACCTCGAGCACCCGGATGTCGCGCGGCAGCAAGCGGTTCATCGCTTTGCGCAGGTTCGCCAGCGGGATGGGATTGGCGAGGGAAAACGCGGCGACCTGGGCCAGGGCGTGCACGCCCGCGTCAGTTCGCCCGGAACCCGTTACATGTACCGGAACGCCTTCAATCCCGGCAAGTACCGATTCGATCGTGCCCTGGATGGTGGTAAGCCCGGGCTGCACTTGCCAGCCATGAAAATCAGTCCCGTCGTAACTTATTGTGATCCGGATACGCCTCATCAAGTAGGGCGGGAGCCAGGTTTCTCCACGGCGATTCCCTTCTTACACATTGGACAGTCTTCTGGAGGATAGGCGACCACGTCGAGCGTGGCCAGGGCGACCCGGCGAACTCCGAGGTCGACGCGGCCTCCGCTGCGATCGATGATCGAGCCGGCAGCGAGAACGTTAGCGCCGGCCGCGCGCAGCGCCTCGATGACTTCGCGCGTGCTCCCCCCAGTGGTCATGACATCCTCGATTACCACGGCCGCCTCTCCGGAGCGCACGGAAAAGCCGCGGCGCAGCATCATTTTGCCGGATGCGTCACGCTCGGTGAAGATGAATCGCGCCCCAAGCGCGCGCGCGACTTCGTGGCCGATGATCAAGCCGCCGATGGCGGGTGACGCGACCACGTCGCAAGCATCCAATTGTGAAGCGAGCTCCCGCCCGAAACGCTCGGCGATTTCAGGATGCTGCAGCACCAGCGCGCACTGTAAGTACTCGCTGGAGTGGAGCCCGCTGGTGAGGCGAAAATGGCCCTGCAGGTATGCGCCGGTGTCACGAAAAGTCTGCATGATCTCGTCGGGCACGAAATCAACTATAACAACGGAGCGGCACGCGCGCCGCGCGGCCTGTAACAGAGCGGCCTCTCGCGTGCGTCATAACAAAAGGGAGGGGTGATGAAATCCTCGACGACAAAGTGGCTGTTGGGAGCCGGAGCGCTGATTGCGCTGGGCGTTCTCGGCGGTTCCACGTATTACAGGAATTCCCACAAGGCCGACTACATGACGGTGCGCGTGGATCGCGGCGATATTGAGTCCACCATTTCGGCTACGGGCAATTGCAACGCGGTGGTGACGGTGCAGGTGGGCAGCCAGGTTTCAGGCAACATTCTCAAACTGTACGCGGATTTCAACACCAAGGTGAAGAAAGGGCAATTGGTGGCGCAGATCGACCCGGCGCTTTTCCAGGCCAAGGTGGACCAGGCGCGCGCCAACCTGGACAGCGCGAAGGCGGCGGTGGTGAACGCACGCGCGATGCAGAAGAAGACCGAGGCCGACGTCGCCAACGCAGTGGCGAACGTAGCAAACCAGAAGGCCAACCTGGTGCGGGCGCAGAGCGCCGTCGCGGACGCCAAGACGAAATACGAACGGCGCGTCAGCATGGTCAAGGACAAGATCATTTCGCAGGAAGATCTGGATACAGCGAAAGCCACCTATGATCAGGCTGTCGCGAGCTTGGACGCGGTTCAAGCCCAGTTGACCGCGGCACAGTCCAGCGTGGAATCGGCGCAGGCGGAGCACGAGGTCTCGCAAACCCAGCTCGCGTCCGCCGAAGCCATGGAGAAGTAGAACACGGCAGCGCTCGAGCAGGCCGACGTCGATCTGGAACACACCCGGATTCTGGCGCCAGTGGACGGCACGGTGGTCTCGCGGAACATGGATGTAGGCCAGACGGTGGCCGCGTCGTTTTCGGCGCCAACGATTTTCCTGATCGCGCAGGATCTGACCAAGATGCAGGTGGACACGAATGTGGATGAATCCGACGTCGGCCGCGTACGGCTGGGCCAGCAGGCCAACTTCAGCGTGGACGCATACCCGGGCGTCGTGTTTCCTGGCGTGGTAACACAGATCCGCCAGGCGGCGATCAACGTACAGAACGTGATCACGTATGACGTGGTGGTGCAGGTGTCCAATCCGGACCTCAAGCTCTTTCCCGGCATGACGGCGAACGTGAGGATCCTCACCGACCGCCTGTCCGGCGTGCTGAAGATTCCCAACGCTGCGTTGCGCTTCCGTCCGGCGGACGCCATGCAAACCCAACGCGGCCCGCGAGGGCCGGGACAGAGCAAGGGCATGCCGCAGGTCCAGACCGTGTACGTGCTCGATGACCACGGCCAACCGGCCCCGGCGCGGGTGAAGCTCGGAATCGGCGACGGAAACTTTGTCGCGGTGGTGAGCGGGCTCACTGAGGGCCAGCAAGTGGTGGTAGGCACGGCTTCGAAGAGCGGACCGTCCGGGACGGCGCCCGGCCAGAACTTTAAAGGCGGTCCCCGATTCTAAACCGCTCAATCCGTTCGCGGCTCGGCACCACACGCCGAGCCGCTTCAACGAATAACTAAAGGAACCCGCGAATGGACTCCGAAGAACTGATTCGTATCGAGAACCTGACGAAGGCGTATCACGTTGGCGACATCACTGTGCAAGCGCTGCGCGGCGTTTCGCTTTCCATCGCCAAGGGCAGCTTTGTCGCGATCATGGGCCCGTCGGGTTCCGGGAAATCGACATTCATGAACATTCTCGGCTGTCTGGATAAGCCAACGTCGGGCTCCTATTATCTCGACGGCGTTAGCGTCGGCCAGATGGAGCGGGACCAATTGGCTGACATCCGCAACCGCAAAATCGGTTTTGTCTTCCAACAGTTCAATCTTCTGGCGCGCACCAGCGCTCTGGAAAATGTCGAATTGCCGCTGCTCTACAGCGGAGGAGACCAGCGCAACCATCGCGAACGGGCGATGAAGGCTCTCGCGGCAGTGGGCCTCGCCGACCGTGCGGACCATCATCCCAGTCAGCTTTCCGGAGGCCAGCAGCAGCGCGTGGCAATTGCACGTTCCCTGATCAACGATCCGCAGCTGATCCTGGCGGACGAGCCGACGGGAGCGCTGGATTCGCGAACCAGTATCGAGATCATGGCCATCTTTCAGAGGTTGAACCGCGAGCAAGGGATCAACATCGTGCTGGTCACGCACGAGCCGGATATCGCGCAGTACGCCCAGCGGAACATTCACTTTAAAGACGGGCGCGTAGTGAGCGACGAGCGCGTCGCCGAGCGCCGGCAAGCGGATCGCGAACTCAGCGAAATGGCAGTGGAGGAGACAGTTGCATGAATAAGGTCATCCAAAGCATGAAGATCGCCTTTCGCGCCCTGCGGGTCAACAAGCTGAGGTCGGCGCTGACTATGCTCGGCATCATCATAGGCGTGGGCGCCGTGATCGCGATGGTGGCCGTGGGCAGCGGAGCCACGGCGCGCATCCAGCAGCAGATCGCCTCGATCGGCAGCAACGTGATTATCGTGCTGTCGGGCAGTATTAATACCGGCGGCATCCGCATGGGTACCGGCAACGCCCAAACCCTGACGGAAGATGACGGCAAGGCGATCGCAAACGAATGCCCGGCCGTTCAAGCCACGGCTCCATCGAGCAGAGGCGGGGCGCAGGTAGTCTACGGTAACAACAACTGGGGAACCCAGATCTTGGGAACCACTCCCGATTACCTGACCATCCGTGACATCGGAATCCAGAGCGGGCAATCATTCACCGGCAGCGACGTCGACGCGGCGACCAAGGTAGCGATGGTCGGCAAGACTGTGATTGACAACCTGTTCAACGGCGCAGACCCGGTTGGGCAGGTGATCCGCATAAAAGGGGTACCGTTCACGGTGGTCGCTACGCTGGTGTCCAAGGGCCAGTCGCCAACCGGCCAGGATCAGGACGACCTCATCATCATCCCCATAAGCACCGCCAAGAGGAAGGTAATCGGATCCAGCAAGTCCAACGCACAGGCAGTGCAACAAATCATGGTGCAAGGCCGGGACGGCATGACCAAGCTCGCCGAGGAACAAGTAAGAGGACTGCTTCGCCAGCGTCACAAACTCCAGCCTACGCAAGACGACGATTTCAATGTCCGGAACATGGAGGAGGTCTTCGCGGCGCAAGAAAGCTCCGCGCAAGTGATGTCGATTCTGCTCGCGTCTATCGCATCCGTGTCTCTCATCGTGGGAGGCATCGGCATCATGAACATCATGCTAGTGTCGGTGACAGAGCGCACCAAGGAGATCGGCCTGCGGCAAGCGGTAGGAGCGAAAACCAAAGATATACTGGCGCAGTTCCTGGTGGAAGCCGTAACGCTTTCGGTGCTTGGCGGCGTGATCGGCATCGCGCTCGGCATCACGGCCAGTCTGCTCATCTCCTACTTCGCCGAGTGGTCCACTCTGGTAAGCCCCGGAGCGATTGTACTGGCGTTCCTGTTTTCGGCGCTGGTCGGAGTGTTTTTCGGATACTATCCGGCGCGAAAAGCTGCCTTCATGGATCCCATTGAGGCGCTAAGGTATGAATAGGCCGAAGGGGAAGTGATCTGCGCTATACGTAAGCCTGGCGGTTGGGCAGTCCCAGGAACGAACAGAGAAACAAGGAATAACGTTATTGGTTCCAATCGCCTCGCGCGGATATGTGAGGTGCAATGTTAGGATGGAAACATTCGCCCCTGAACCATCGTATTTTAATGAACACCTTATGAAACAGTTTCAATCATTGGTTGCCGTTCTCTGTGTTTTGCTCGTCTCCGCACCGGGGACTTATGCGCAGCAGAAGGACACGCAGCAAGGCACTTCGCAACGGGACACGACTCCCCGGCTCGAAATGGAGCGCCCGCACTGGTATTCGCCACTTGTACAAAAGTATGAGCCGAAGATCGTGCCTCCGGTTAATGTTTCGAACACTGGCCGCATCGAGTCGCTCCTGCGCGCAGGCCAGCTCTATTTGTCGTTGCAGGACACCATTGCCCTGGCTGTGGAAAACAATGTCGATGTGGAAGTGCAGCGTTACCAGTTCCCATTGGCCCAGGCAGACCTTCTGCGCGCCCGGGCCGGGAGTGCCATCCGCGGAATATCGACGTCGACCTCAGCAGGTTCGGCTAGCGCCGCCAGTCCTTCCCTCACGAGCTCGACTACCGGCACCAGCAACTTCACTAGCGGTGGCACAACCGGCGGCGGTACGAGCGGCCTGTCCGGTAGCGGAGCCGCAGGAGCCGGTCTAAGCTTCGATCCGGCGCTGACCGGCACGCTTCAGTGGGGCCACCAGTCATCGCCATCACAAAATACGATCACAACCGGCACGACAGCCCAGATCTTAACCAACAAGCTGGCGAACTTCTCGCTTTCTCAAGGGTTTCTCACCGGTGCCACGGCATCGCTCAGCTACAACAACAGCCTCTCGTTTTCAAACGCAATCCTCAACAACTATAACCCCTTCACGGTTTCAAGCCTCGACCTTCAGATCACCCAACCTCTCCTGCAGGGCTTCGGCATCGCCATAAACAACCGTGCGATCCGGATTGCCAAGAATAACCTGCAGGTGGCGGACCTGGTGTTCCAGCAGCAGGTGATCAATACGGTGGCCAATGTTATTCAGCTCTACTGGAACCTGGTGAGTTTCAACGAGGACGTGGACGTAAAGACTCAGGCCCTGGCGCTCGCGAAAAAGCTCTATAGCGACAACCAGAAGCAGGTGGAGATCGGGACGCTGGCGCCGATCGAGATCGTCCGTGCCGAAGCGGAAGTGGCCTCGCGCGAGCAGGACCTGCTGACCGCGCAAACCACCGTCCTGCAGCAGGAGACGATCCTGAAGAGTGCGCTTAGCCGTAATGGCGTGGCCAGTCCCGCCATTGCCGACGCGCGTATTGTACCAACCGATCCGATCCGGATTCCCGAAAAGGAGCAGGTTCAGCCCGTCCAGGATTTGGTCGAGATGGCCCTGAGCAGCCGGCCCGATTTAGCCCAAAGCAGGATCCAGATCGACAATTCGAAAATCAGCCTCACTGGCACGAAGAATGCGATGCTGCCTAGCATCAACGCTTTCGCCGACCTCCGCAACAACGCGCTCGCTGGCCAGTTGAATACGGTTGCCGGAGCCAATGGTCTCGTGCCCGCGCACCCTTTTTGCGGCCCAACCGTCACCGGCCCCTGTGCGGATCCTTTCTTCATCGGCGGGTATGGTACCGTTCTCGGTCAATTGTTTGGACGGAATTTTCCGAACTACACCGTCGGAGCGCAACTGGTCATCCCATTGCGTAATCGATCCGCGCAGGCTGACGTCGCCACAGCGCAGTTGAATCTCCGGCAGAACGAGCTGAACGTTCAGAAACTGATCAATCAGATCCGAGTGGATGTGCAAAACGCGGTGATCGCCGTGTCTCAGGCCCAAGCGCGGTACCAATCGGCGGTCAAGAGCCGCATCTTGCAGGAGCAGACACTGGACGCCGAGCAAAAAAAGTACGCGCTCGGCAGCTCGACTCCGTTCCTGGTGATTCAGGCCCAGCGCGACTTGGCTACCGCCAAGGAAGCCGAAGTACAAGCGCAAGCGGCGTACATCGTTTCCAAGGTGCAGTTGGATCAAGCGACTGGTCAGGTGCTGACTCATAACAATATCGAAATCGAGGATGCCAAGCGCGGCCAAGTATCGAGACCGCCGAGTCCGCTGCCGGTACTCGAAAAGAATAAATAAGTGCACCGGTAAAAGCCGACCCCGATCACCACGCCGTTTCGGTAAGTCTTTCCGGTTTTGAGACACCGAAACGGCACGAATGAGACGTTCCACGCGATCGTTGCTTGTTATATCAACGTGTTACGGAGCGAGTGGGCTTGGCATTGAGATTGCTCCTTGTTAGCTCGAAATGAAAACCATGAGGGCTCAAGGAACTTCGGTTGATCCTCTAAACAAACCCACTCTTGCAGTATCCCAACCCCTAACCCTCTAAGATCCTCCTTACCCTGCCCAACCTAGTTCCTTGAGCCTTCCAAGGGGCCCCCTCCGGGGTGCATTGGAAACTCGGTAGTACTCAGTTAAAAACCCTATCGACTACAACGCCGTCATCCGATACAAAGGATACATGCGTCGAAGCGCTTCCTACGAAACACTCCGCGAGATTGAATTCCAGCTAAGTTTGCTGAACATCGTTTTTCCGGGGGAGGAGCCGCAACAGCAGGTTGAGAAACTCCAGGAGTTGTTGAGCGCTCCAAAGACGCGCCAACAGCAATAAGCCCGACTTAGCCCCGAATCACAAGCTAGATTAGAGGAGTGAGGATCGTCTCCCTGATTGCGAGCGCCACCGAAATGGTGCACGCGCTGGAATTGGGAGAACACCAGGTCGGGCGGTCGCACGAGTGCGACTACCCGGCGTGCGTCACTTCCCTTCCCGTCTGCACCGCACCCAAATTCGACACGTCCGGCGACAGCCGCCAGATCGATGAGCGCGTGAAGGCAACGCTCGCCGATGCGGCTAGCGTTTACGACGTGTTTGAGGACGTGCTCGAGCGCCTCCAGCCAACGCACATTGTTACCCAGACACAGTGCAAAGTTTGCGCCGTGAGCCTGGATGACGTCGAGCGGGCCGTGAGCGCGCGTTTTTCCACCCGTCCGAAGGTAGTGGCGCTGGAGCCGAATTCTCTGGCCGGCATCCGCGAAGATATTTTGCGATTGGCCGTAGCGTGCGGAGTAAAGGACCGTGCCGCACGCCTGGTAGATTCGATCGACGCCAGAATGGGCGAGGTTGCCGCCAAAGCCGTGTCCACCGGCCGGCGCCCGCGAGTGGCCGCGGTCGAGTGGCAGGAACCGTTGATGGCCGCCGGCAACTGGGTCCCCGAGCTGCTCGCGATGCTGGGGGCGGAAAACCTGTTCGGACAAGCCGGGGCCCACTCGCCTTTCATGGGGTTCGAGGACCTGGTCGCTGCTGATCCGGACGCGATCGTCTGCATGCCGTGCGGCTACGACCTGGCACGCACGCGTGCGGAGATGCATTGGCTGGCGGATCGCCCGGGATGGGGCGAGTTACGTGCCGTGCGCGCGGGCGAAGTCTACCTTGCGGACGGGAATCAATACCTGAACCGGCCCGGCCCGCGCATCGTGGAGTCGCTGCGTATCCTGGCCGAAATCCTGTACCCTGAGGCGTTCGATCCGTCGCTTGAGGGCGCCGGGTGGGAGCGTTGGTCCGCCTAAATGTCGAAACTCATTGTCTCCTTCGGAGAAATCATGTTGCGGCTTGCGCCGCCGGGGTTCGAGCGAATCTTGCAATCGCCGCAGTTGGCTGCCACTTTCGGCGGAGGCGAAGTGAATGTGGCCGTAGCGCTGGCCGGGTTCGGCCTGCCGGCGCGCTTCGTTACCGTTTTACCGGAAAGGCATCCAGTGGCCGACGCCTGTGTCTACCAGTTGCGCGGATTCGGCGTCGATGTGTCGCATATGGTTCGCGGCGCGGGCCGGATGGGTGTTTACTACGTGGAGCCCGGCGCAAACCAGCGGGCGTCGGCCGTCACCTACGACCGGGACCGTTCGGCTGTTGCGCTCGCGACGCCTGGAGCGATCGACTGGGCACGCGCGTTCAGCAGCGCAACCTGGTTCCACATTACGGGGATCACCCCGGCGATCAGCGAATCCGCCGCGGCACTGGCAATAGAGAGCATGGCGGCCGCGCGCGCGTCGGGCTTGACCATCTCCTGCGATCTGAATTACCGAAAGAATCTTTGGAAATGGGGAAGAAAGGCGCAGCAAGTCATGCCGGAGCTGTTCCGGCACGTGGACGTCGGCATCGCCAATGAGGAGGATTGCCAGATGGCGCTCGGCATCCGGGCGAAAGCCGACGTCGCATCGGGACGCCTGGACTCGGGCGTTTACCGCGAACTCGCGGAATCGGTATTGGCAGCCTACCCGCAGCTCAAGGTGATCGCGATTACGCTGCGGGAGTCGCACAGCGCATCGCACAACGGATGGTCGGCGTGCCTGCACAACCGCAAAGAATTCCTGTTGAGCAGGCATTATGAAATCACCCACATCGTCGATCGGGTCGGCGCGGGGGATTCGTTCGCAGCCGGATTGATCTTCGGTCTGGAAGAACTCTCGTCGCATCAGGAGGCGCTCGAGTTCGCGGCCGCGGCCTCATGTTTGAAGCATTCGATTCCGGGCGATTTCTGCAGGCTTAGCCGGGGCGAGGTGGAGGATCTGCTGAAGGGCGGCGGCTCGGGGAGGGTGAAAAGGTAAAACGGAACGAAAATGGGGAGTGGAAAGATCGCGCGGTCCGCGACCTACTAACCAGGGCCGACAAACGCTATAATCGGCTTCAGGTTCCTAATGGCTCTCCGGGTCTTACTGTGTTTCCTGCTCGTGTTTCAGGCATTCGCCCAGCAGCCGATCCGCGTGCAGGTGAACGAGGTCGTGGTGCCCGTCACCGTTACGGATGAAAAGGGCAAGTTCGTCTCCAATCTCGACCAGAAAGACTTCCAGATTTTCGATCAGGGCAAAGAGCAGACCATCCGCTACTTCACGCGCGAGCGGAGCCAGCCGGTGGTGGTCGGGTTCCTGCTCGATCTGAGCAGTGCGAGCCGCATCCAGTGGAAGAACTACCAGGATGCGGCAATTGAATTGGTCCTCACGCTCCTGCCCGGAGACAAGAAATACTCGGGATACTTGATCGGTTATGGCAACGAAGCCGAGCTAATGGTGAATACGACGTCCGACTCGGAGCCCATTGTAGAAAAGCTGCGCAAGTTGAAGCCGGGCGGCGGTGCCGCCCTCTACGATGCGATTTATCAATCATGCACCACACGCGCGCTGGTGCAGGGCGAACCGGTGGAGCCGCGGCGGGTCCTGGTCGTGATTGGCGATGGCCACGATAACGCCAGCAAGAAGTCGCTGGATGAGGTACTGGAACTGGCGCAGCGAAACCTGGTGACGATTTACGGGATCAGCACACTGGCGTACGGATTTACGAGCGAGGGGGACAAGAACCTGGTGCGCCTGGCCGAGGAAACCGGCGGCCGCGTCGAGTACCCTCTGCAGGACGTCTATAAGGACGTGGCGGGCTATCTCTCGACGCCTTCGGACGAGGGCAATTACGCGCTGAAAGTCGGCACCGGCGGTTACGCGTCGGCAATCTCGAGTGCGATCTTCAAATCGATTGCTAACGTGGCAGGGGAAATCACTACCCAATATATCCTCCGCTATATTCCCGACAACTCGGCGCAGGATTCTACCAGACAGTTCCGCAGTCTCAACGTAAAGGTTTCGCTGGCCAACGTAAAAGTGAGGGCCCGGAAGGGCTACTATCCCTTTAATCCATAACGGCTGACTTTTTTGTACGATAAGTCGTACTTGAGAGCCATGCCGGCCGTGCCGACCCAGACCGCGCACTACTCCCTTCTTACCGTGGAGATGCCCGGCCACCAGCCCCTGAACGCCGGTGTCTTGCTGGAAGACCCTTTAACCCATCGGTTATGGGTCCGCTTGCGGCGCGATTGGGACCAGATTGCCCCGGTCGAAGCCGAGGTGCTATCCGTGTTAGAGGGCGATCTTTCAGCGAAAGCTGAGGAGATGGGTGCCGACACGCTGCTGAAGCACCTCGAAGATACTCTGTCCAACACGATCCGTATATCGGACCGCCGGGAGGTCATGGTCGAGAGCTGCGAACGCGCCTTGGCGCGGCTGTATCGCCAGCACGTGCAAGCCACTGTGCACGAGTTCGTCACGCACCTGCCTCGGTATTCGCTTCAGGCGGCGGCAGGCAAGTTTCTCGAAAACCAGGAGGTGACGGCTGAAGGCTGGGAGGAGGCGCCGGCGGACTTAAAGCTCACTCCGGAGATGTTCGTGGCCCGCATAGTAGGGCGCTCGATGGAACCCAAGATTCCCGACGGCAGCTTGTGCGTGTTCCGCCGCGGAGTGGCCGGTTCGCGTCAGGGACGCCTGGTCCTGGTCGAGTATCTCGGCGGCGGCGCCAACGACCGCTATACGGTGAAACGGTATCGGAGCGAGAAGCTACAGCGAGAGGACGGCACCTGGGCGCACGAACGGATTATTCTTGAGCCGCTGAATCCGGAATTCGAGGAATGGGAACTGGATCCGGAAGAAGAGCGGTTCCGGATCATCGCGGAGTTTGTTCGGGTGCTGGATTAGAACACTATAGTCAGCACGCCCGATATACTGGCTCCTGAACGTGCGAATCCGACGGTGGCTGGCTGGCGCTGCGCTGAGCGTTCTTCTCGCTTGCGCGATTTACGGCTTTCTAAATGAGCGGCTGCTCGGCCAGGAATTTTGGACTCCTGAGGGCCGCGCACGGTTCCTCGGTTACACTGCGTTTTTTTGGGCGGCGGCTGCATTGATCCTGACGTTCTGGCCTGCCTGGCTTTGCGCAATCGCCGCAGCCTTCGTTTTCGGATACAGCGTTTGGTGGTGTGGGCCGATAGCTCCGCTGGCCGTGGTGTACGTTCTCGTTTCGTCGTTTCTGTTGGGGAAATCCGTCGCGCGAGGAACAAAGGGCGTGAGCACGCTCCTGGTCGGACTGGCGGCGTGGATTCTGCCGATCTCGATCGCGCTGCACTTCCCGGTCAACTTCCGCTGGGTTTACGTAGCGGCTTTCGCGATTCCGTTTGCCATCGGGTGGAAGCTATTGCCGGCCTGGCTTCGAAATTTTCGGCTGGCTCCCGCATCCCGTCGCGAAGCCGCCGCCCTGGCAGTACTGCTGTTCGTTCTGCTTACTCACTGGCTGGTGACGCTCAAGCCCGAGGTCAGCGCGGACGGGCTATCCATGCATCTCGCGCTTCCCATGTCGGTAGCGCACGACGGACGTTGGGCGTTCGATTTCCGGATGCACTCCTGGGCGCTGATGCCGATAGGAGGCGACTGCCTTTTCACAGCCGCGTATTTGATGGGTGGCGAGGCAGCGGCGCGGCTGCTCAATTTCGCGGTGCTGGCAGCGATGGCGTTCGCGGTTTTCCGGGTTTCGAGACGGTGGCTCTGCCCCGCAACGGCGTGGCTGGCGGCGGCGCTGTTCGTATCGACACCGTTGACCCAACTGGTGACGGGATCGCTGTTCGTCGAAAACTTTTGGGCCGCGATGGTGCTGGGAGCGTCGGTTGCGCTCTGGCGTTACCTGGAGCCCGATAAATCGAACGACGGCCATGAGGGACCGGATCGCGCGCGCGCCTACCTGGCGACAGCCGGTGTTTTGTTTGGCGCGGCGCTTTCGGTGAAATTAATGGCGGTTGCATTTATTGCACCGGCGGCGGCGATCGCCTGCTTCACAGTAGCGCGACGCAAACAGGTTCGGGCGGCGGTGCCTGCGGCGATGCTCCTGTTGGTGTTTGCGGCCCCGCCTTACCTGTACGCCTGGTGGAAAACAGGCAATCCGGTGTTCCCGTTCGCGAACAGCGTGTTCCGCTCTCCCTATTTCCCAAAGACGTCCCTCATCGACGCCCGATACAATGAGCCGCTCACCTGGAAGACTCCATATGAAGCGACGTTCCGCTCGTCGCATTTCTATGAAGGGCGGAACGGAAGCTTCGGGTTTCAATATTTTCTGTTACTGCTGCCGGCGGCGATACTGATGAGCCGCAGGGCGCCACGCGCGCTGCTCGGGATCGCCGTGTCCGCGTCGTTCATGTTGCTGGCGATCCTGCCGAACCTGCGGTATTTGTACCCCGCGCTGGCGCCTTTCTCCGTCGCCATCGCGTATCTGGCCTCGGAGATGCCCGGGACAGCGGTTTTGTTCGTGGCACTGACTGCGATCAATACCTGGTTTCTTCCGGCCTCGGGCTGGTATCACAATGAATTCGCGTTGTTTCGGCGAGAGCAGGTAGGAGCATACCTGGAACGTTCGGCGCCGGTCCGCAAGCTCGTCGATCACCTCAATCGGACGGCTCCCGGCGAGCCCGTGGCGTTTTTCGACAGCGATGCGATCGCTGGGCTCCACGCAGCCCCCTACACCGATTCGTGGCACAGTGAGCCGTATTGGAGCCGTGTCAGAAACGCACGGCTGCCCGAAGAAATAGCGGCGATCCTTCGGGAGTTTGGCATCCATCACGCGATCGCGCCACTGACGGGCCAAGTGAAATACCCCGTGATCCGGACTTTCCTGGCGCAGTGGACCACGCCGACCGGCATCTCAAGCGGGGTATTCGGCCTGCGCGATGTGCTCGCCTCCCCGGTCCCCACACCGATCGACCGGACCCCGGCGCCGCCTGGCGGGTACGACAATGTTGATCCGCGCATCGAATACACAGGCGCCTGGCTCGACGACCACCAGTTTTCACGAGCTGCTGACGGATCGCTCACCTACTCGAATGTGCCCGGCAACACGCTGCGATTTGCGTTTCGGGGCAGCGGCATCACGTATGTCTACACAAAAGCACTGAACCGGGGCATCGCCGCGGTCTCCATCGACGGCGTGGAGCGCGCCCGCATCAATCTCTACTCGCGGCAGACCAAGTGGCAGGCCGAGACTTCGTTCGGCGGCCTCGATCCGGGGCCGCACATGATCGAGGTCCGGATTCTGGGACACAAAGACCCGCGGTCTTCGGACTACTACGTCGATCTTGATCGCTTCGTCGTCAATCCGTGACGCAACCGCGCAAGCTCGGTCACTTAAGTCTGCGGCCATCGACACGAAAAATGAAAAGCCGGCTGGGGCCGTCCTCGGGAAGCAGGAGAAGCCGCCCGGGCCGGATTGCCATGCCTTCCCGCGTGAAGGGAACCCCACGATCGGTATTGCCCGCCTTCAGCCGGCGTGCCAAGTGCATCGAGGGGAAGTCGAGCCAGTCAATCGCGCCCGTATGGTCGGCAAGCAGGCCGGCAGCGATCACGTGCCCTGAATCGAACTTCATGTCCTGATACGCGTTCGACGTAGCATTGGTAATCTTGCGGATGAATTTGCCGCGATGGTTCCAGAAGTAGAATTCGCGGCTATCCCAGTTTCCGCCAATCAAGAACGCGGGGGTCACGGCGATACACCCGATGTGATCTGGCACCGCGAACTGAAACTCGAGATCGAGCGTGCGCTTGCTTCGTTGTTGAATCACGCTGCTGCTATTGCGGCGGTACTCGGCTACAGGAATCCAGATAGACGTCGCGTTGGCGGCAATGCCGCCGGGGTGGAAGCGATCGCCATCCTGGATTTCGATGGTTCGGGCCAGTTCGCCGGTGACCATCGAGAACTCGTGCAGGTAGCCCTTGCGGTTAGGAGCGTCAACAGACGTAACCCAAATGCGCCGCCCGTCGGAATCGACGCCTTGGACGTGGTAAGTC
>QHXU01000182.1 GCA_003223065.1 Acidobacteriota bacterium
CATTTTCCATTCTGAGGCGAACGCCGGGATCAGCGCGGTTCCGTCGGCGACGCCGAGCTGCCCGCATCGCACGCCGAGGCCGCGAATTTCGATCAGAGGGTCGCGGGCGGCCCAGAACATGACGCCGATTTCGAGATCTCTCAACTCTGGCATGGGATTTTTTCTCCGTTCCGCCGCCGCGCCTGCTCGATCGCGCGCGTGAGACGAACCGCCGCGGCGGACTCTTCGGGGCGGCACAGGACCGGCTCTTCCCCGCTCTGGCAACATTGCGCAAAATACGCGATCTCGGCGGCGTAGCCGTCGTCGCCCTTGAGGGGAAGGTCTTCGCCTGGGCCATCAGCGCCGTATCGCCTGGGAGAACTGAGGGCGGAGTTGTAATCGAGCGTGCCGCCATCAGCCACGACCGTGTACTCCATCGAAAACGGGAAGCCCGCATGGTACCATCCCCCCTCGATCTCGACGACCAAACCGGACCCGTAGAATAGCCGGGCCGAAATGAGATCCACGCCGATCTCGATATTCTCGTGTCCCGTGGCGGCGATCGCCTCAGGAGCGCCGAATAGATGCAGGGCCATATCGACGTCGTGGATCAATAGATCGAACACGCCGCCACCACTCCGCGCCCTGTCCGGCAGCCAGTCGCTCCAGAACGGGCGCGCGCAGCGTCTGCGAAAGATCCCGCCCCGGACCGCGCCGAGTTCACCGGTCTTGAGTGCGGACACGAGAGCTCGATACGCGGGAAAGAACCGCAACACCTGCGCCACCATGAGAACTCGCCTCTGCTGTCTGGCTTCGTGAATCATCCGATCGCAGGCCGTCCCGTCCAGGGCCATCGGCTTTTCCACCAGCACGTGCTTACCATGGCGAAGCGCTTCGAGGGCCCAACTTTCGTGCAGGTCGGAGGGCAAGCAGATGTCCAGTGCTTCGATGCCGGGATCAGCCAGGGCGGAAGCGAGGTCGCGATACTTTCGCACCTGGGAGAAATCGAAACATTCCCCGGGGCCGCCGAGATTTCCTGCGGTGCCCGTCAAATCGCCGGCAAGTTTCTTCTCATCCCGGCTAAGCACCGCGACTAGCTCGACTCCGGGTACGTTCCGAAGCGCCTTGAGGTGCGTGCTCCCCATAAAGCCCAGGCCGGCCACCGCGAGACGCATAAAGTGAAATGGTACCGTACGAAGAAACCAGGAAACAGGAGACAGCGTTCTCCCCGAAGCTGCTTAGTTTCGACCGGTCGAGCGTTATTCGACTGTCACCTTGACCGGCTGCTCAATCAGTTGGTCCTTTTTGGTATGGACCATGAGAGCCCACCGGCCAGGCTTCACGCCCGAGGGAACCTTAAACTTGATCAAGGTCTCGGACTGCTCGAGCATTTGAACTTTGATGTCTTGAGTGCCGTTCGTGAGGTAAAGGATGTCGACATTTGTTTTGTCGATCCCTTCTCCGCTGGCACTTACCAGATCGCCGGTCTTTGCCGTGAGCGGATCAACGCTGGTGATCCGCGCACCCTCCGCCTTCAGTGTAAGAGGGAACAGGAGGAGGCCGGCCAGAGCGATAGCGGAAAGCACGAACCGCATGCCAGTTTCTCCTTTTTGCCTTGTGAGAAGAATGTACGCTCTTCGGCGGCGCGATGCAAGGGGGGATGAAACAAAAAAGGGACGGGCTGAAAGCCCGCCCCAAATCGTCCGTGCGTTTGACGGAACTTGTTCAATGCGATCCCAGATGGCCGTTATCGACGCCGCCTTGGGTCGGGATTCCAGGGAGTACCCGGGTGCCTTCGAGCTGGACAGCCTGGAGTTGGTTCGCGTCAAGCCCGAGCAGATTCAGGATCGTTGGCGCGATCTGGGTGGTGGTTACCGGGGCGCGTGATTGCCCGTAAGGAATGGACGGGTGGGCCACCAACAGAGGCACGTGAAGGTCATTTTCATTGAAGCCACCGTGCTCCGCTTGAACCGCCGGAAGCGCCGGGTTGAGCGACGGCTCATAGTTGGTACCGGCAAATGGAATCAGGATGATGTCGGGAGGAGCCGGATCGGTCAGCGGATCCGGGAACAAGAGCTTCAGGGACTCGCCCGAGAGGATTTGCGCGATGCGCAGGGAAGTCTCGTTCGCCTTGGTTGTGAGGACACTCACGACGGCCTGGGTCTGGCTCTGATCCTTCAGCCAGATCAAAGCGGTCGACTTCTCCGTCAGTTTCGCTATAGTACTGGGGGGAAAACCGGCTGGGGTAAGAACGTTTTGGATGGCGCTCGTCGTGACGATGAAGCGCTCCGATGGATCTAGGGCGGTTTCGCCGTGTTTGGCGGTAATGATGACTGCAGTCGTGTCGGAAAGGCCTTGTGCACGAAGCTCGTTCACGAAGCGGCCAATCGACGCGTCGGTGTGCGTCAGCGCATCGTTCAGCGCGGAGTTCGGTGTGCCGATATCATCGGCATAGCCGCCACGCAGCGAGTCTTTCTTGGCGGCATTGATAGCCTGGAAGTTCATTCCGAAGATCGTGGGAACCCCGACGTTCAAAAGTCCGGTGTGGTCTTTTCCGTCAATTTCGTTGAGGACGGATTGGACGCGGTCGTCGTCGAACGCCTCGGTGAGCGACAAACTGTTGAGAATGTTGTTGAAGGCAATCTCCGGGGTGTAGAGGTCGTCGATGCCGGTGCCGGAAGGCCCGTTCAGGAAGCCATACGAGGGGCGCTTCTCGGAATAGGCTGTGCGGCCATGCGCGGCTTTGATCACTTCGAACACGGTGTTCACGCGAATCATGTTGTACGGCATCACGGGAGTGCACACGCCGTTCACAAGCTGGCGGGGCACCTTGGCGGGATCCACGCCACCCCCTCCATCGGCCGCGCCCGGATTAAAATCGATGCCTTGCTTCAGATCAATGACCGAGCCCGGTGCGCCGGTGCAGTTGGTGTTCGCCGGAGCAAACCACGCCCGGTTGTACGCATCGTCGTAGTACATGCCCGTGACAGCCGGTGTACCGCCCGTGAAGATTCCCGCGGTGGACGGAATCGAGTCCGAGGGCTTCATGGTACTGGCGTTGGTATAGTTCATTCCCCGGGCGGCAATCTGCCCTAATGCCGANNNNAATTGGGGTTATTTTTCACCCAAAGCGCCAAATCGAGAGCGTGCATGCCATCGATGCTGATCACCAAAACGCGACGGATCTTCTGGTCGTCGGCATAAACGGGGCCAGTGAACCACGCTGCAGCTGCCAAAGACAGCAGCGCGGAAACCGCAATTTTTCTATTCCCTTTCATACCTTCCTTGTTAACCCTCGTGAGATGACTTCTAGTTCTGGAGCGTACCAGTGCGGTTCTAGGGGATCCAATTGAGGGAAATACCGAAATCGATTGGTATCTGCGCTTACGTAGTACCGGGACGCGGCTGCTTTCTGTCTTAGATCCCGGGCATCGGAAGTACCAATTTTTCCGCAACGCGATCGCCCTGGCTAGAATCAAAGGTGTGAATGTGGCGTCTGCTTCTGCTAGTCCTGATTAGTGTTGCGCTGGGTGGCACGGAACTGGAAAAGGCTCGCGACGCGCAGGATCGCGCTGCGCTGGAGCGCATCGCCGGGCAGCTGTCGGCCGCCGCACAGAAGCAGCCGAATGACGACGGCGCGCAATACAAACTTGCCCTGGCGGATTCCTACGTAGCCGAGGTCGCGATCGAGATGCGGGACAAGAACCAGGCCCATAGCGCCGCCGAGGCCGGCATTAAGGCGGCGGAGCGCGCTGTTGCTCTCAAGCCCGATGTACCCGAGTACTATCGGATCCTGGGCACGTTGTGCGGCCAAGCCGTCTCGGCGAACGTGATCGCAGGAATGAAATACGGTCGATGCGCGCTCGATTCGGTGAACAAGGCGATCGAGCTGAACCCGAAGGCATCCACCAATTATATAAGTCGCGGCGTCGGCAACTATTACTTACCGCCCGCGTTCGGGGGCGGCATCGAGCTGGCGATAAAGGATTTTCAGAAGGCGATCGAGCTCGATCCGCAGTCGGCCGAGGCGCAACTCTGGCTCGGCATTGCCTTACGCAAAGCGAGCCGCAATGCCGAAGCCCGTAAGGCATTCGAGAAGTCGCTCGAACTCAACCCAGCCCGCGTGTGGGCCAGGCAGCAGCTCGACAAGACGCCGGCGCAATGAATCGACGGCGCCTCGCCCTCGGGGCGTCGATTGTGCTGGTAACGCTGCTCGGGTACTTCGAATTCCCTGGCCACACCTACTTGCAGTCCGACACCCAGGTCTACGTTCCGATGATGGAACGGCTGCGCGATCCGTCGCTGTTCACTCGGGACATCATGGTTCTGCGCACGCACCTCACCTACACTGCCTATGACGAGACGACACTGGCCCTCGTACGCATAAGCGGCATGCGCCTCGAAACCGTGCTCGTGGCCGAGCAGCTTGTCTTCCGCGCACTGGGCGTGACGGGCCTACTCCTCATCGCGCTCCGCCTGGGCCTCGATCCGGTTGCGGCGTGGTTCGTGGCGGCGGTGGCGTCGCTGGGGGCGACAATCGGCGGCCCCGCCGTACTTACTGTGGAGTACGAACCGGTTCCGCGGGGTTTTGCGATCAGCTTGATCGTATTGGCTATCGGCCTGGTGGCCGAGGAGCGGTACGCCGCCGGCGGGATCGCGGCTGCAACGGCGTTCCTCTACCACCCGCCGACCGCCGTGCCGTTCTGGATTCTAGCCGCCATATTGGTCATGCGGCGGCAAGCTACGTGGCTGCTGGTGGTTCCGCTAGCGGCTTCAATCGCGGTGCTCGCGTGTTTGGCACATGTTCAGCGATCCGGCGTTGAAGCGGTACCGCTGCTTGCCCGGCTCGATGCGTTCCAGGAATCACTCCAACGGATGCGCGCCGGCTACAGTTACGTTTCCTCATGGGGCGCCTGGCGAATGGCCGATTACGGATGCCAGGCGCTGGTCGTCGTTTTGGCCTGGCGGCGGCTGCGTGCGCCGCGTGGCGGCCCGTTGGCGGGCTTCTTGTGCGGGCTCCCCGCAGCCGGCCTGTTAAGTATCCCGCTGTCCTGGACGCTGCTCGAATGGCAACACTTCGCGCTGGCGCCCGAGTGGCAGCCTGCGCGCGCGGTGCTGTTCGTAACGCTGATGGCGGCGATTCTGGCGGCTGCCGCGGGCGTTGGCGCAGCGATCGAACATCGAAGGATCGAGGCTGCATTCTGGCTGAGCGTGGCGTTTTTCCTGCCGGTGAAACACGCTTCGCTTGGCGCGACGTTCCGGCCGGCGCCGCTCGCGTTGGCGTGCGGGCTCGGGCTGCTTGCGGTTGCCGGATGCTGGTTCCTGCGCGCAAAGCAAGGCTGGATGCTCGTGCCCGCCGCGCTGCTCGCCTTCTTCGCGATGCCGATATTGGTCCAAAACTACTCAAATATCGAGACACGGGAATTAACCGAACTGGCCGGCTGGGCCCGCACGGCCACGGACCGCGACGCAGTGTTTCTCTTCCCTGACGCGCGCACTGAGCTCGACCCGGGAGTTTTTCGCGCACGCGCCTTGCGAGCCCTTTACGTCGACTGGAAAAGCGGAGGGCAGGTCAACTATTTTCCGCAGTTCAGCCGCCAGTGGTGGACGCGCTGGGTGGAGACGGGGAGCGGGCGTTGGAACGTGACCGGGAGAGACTTCCCGCGATTGGGCGCGCTCGGAGTCGATTACGTCGTGGTGCGGAGCGCGCACGCGATTACCGGCGAGTCGCCCGCGTTCTCCAATTCCCGCTACGTGGCCTACCGGATATCGTCGCGATAAATCTGGAGCGGAGCGCCTTTCCACGCAGCCTGCAATTCGCGCTCGACAAAAGGCAGGCTGCTGTCCTTTTTCTGCGATTTCAGTGATTCGCGCAGGCCGAACAGCAGCCTTGCGCCGCGCGGATTCGCGTCGAGCGCCTCCCGGAAGACAGTTTCCGCCTCGGCGTAGCGGCCGGCTCGATACAGCGCCGCTCCCAGCGATTCGCGCACCGGATAATACCAAGCCGGAGGTTCGTCGTAAGACAACAAGTCGTAAGCCCGAACGGCTGCGCGCCAACGTTCGACGGCGTCGGCGTCGGAAGCCAGGCGCGCGTCGAGTGTGGCGGCGGCGAGCGCCAGCACATTTGCGGATGTATTGTTGCCGAAGGGTGTCTCGGCCGGGACTTTTTTCCGGAATTCCTCGAATTTGGCCTGCTCAGCCGCGGCGCCATTGCGATCGCTCTTCCCCGCGAGCGCCACACCTCGGGCATAATGCCACAGCGTGCTCACAATGATCGCGTTGTCCGCCGGCGCCGGAGCACGAAGCATGTCGTCCCATCGCCCGAAGCGAAGTAAAACGAAGTACCGGATTCCGAGGAACGGCTCCGCCATCGGCATTTCCTTGGCCGCGGGCGCAACATTGGCGGCCAGTTGGTCGGCCGCCGTGCGTGCCTCGTCGAGCAGCCCCTGCTCCGTGCGCGCATAGGCGATGAAGTGCAGGTTGTGGCTGTAATACATGAGCGGATACATGCCCTGCGATTGACTGGCGCGAATATAGTTGCGATCAACTTCGGCGGCCACCACATTGGTACGGGCAGCGGCTTCAAAGTCGCCTGTGCGCACGTAGATATGACCTGGCATGTGGACCAGGTGGCCGGCGCCCGGCACCAAAGTCTCCAAACGTTGCGCGCTTGCCAAGGCGCGCTCGGGATGGGGCGACGCTTCGACCGCGTGAATGTAGTAATGATTGGCGCCGACGTGCTGTGGATCGCGCTTCAGCACTCCCTCGAGCACGCTGACTATATCCTCGGTTCCCTCGGCCGGATGCCCGTCCGATGTCCAGAGCCGCCACGGATTCAGGTCCATCAGCGCCTCGGCGTAGAGAGTGGCGGCGTCGAGGTCGTCGGGATAGGCGCGCATCAGTTCCCCCATCGCATTCTTGTAATCGACGGCGAGCTTCTTGAGATCCGCCTTGGGGTCGTCTGAATAACGGCGGGCCAGCGCATCAATGTAAGCGCGCTCGACCGGCGGCGCCGCCGCGCGCCGTGCGAGCGCCTTCTGGAGGGCATCGTAGGCCGCTTTCTCACGGGCCGGATCGACGTCGCTATTAATGTTCGGCCCGAGCGCCAGCGCGACCCCCCAATTCGGCATCGCGGCCTTCGGATCGAGCTCGGCGGCCCGCATAAAGCTGCGAACGGCTTCATCATGATTGAAACCGTAAACCAGCACCAGTCCCTGGTCGAAAAACTTCTGTGCCAACGGGCTGGTGGTGGAGATCGGGTGATGATGCTTGCCGAGCCCCGCCGTCAATGTCGCCGGTTTGACAGGCTTCGAGGCCGGGTGCTGGTGCTGTGCAACCAGGGTGGCGGCGAGGATCGTCAACATGACAGTTTTCATAAGAAGAAATACCTAATTCTTTTCGGGGTTCCCGGCAATGCGATTGGCGAAGTAGTTTACTACCTTCGCCTCGTTGCGCGCCATTTCGTAATACGCCGCCTTGAGCAGTTGGTCCTTGCGGTTGACGAGCGTCTCGCGAATGGTCTGCTGCACTTTGGGATCGTTCAGCTCACGCTGCCCGGCCGGCTCGCGCGTGATCACTTTGAGGATGCGATAGCCTTCGGTCGTACGGAGGACTCCTGTTGTCTCGCCGGGGCGCAGCGCCATCACGGTCTTGCGCAGTTCAGGGTTGGCTTTTTCGAGAGCCGATTCTGGTATGAATCCCAGGTCGCCGCCGTTCTGCGACGAGCTGGGGTCCTCGGAATAATTCTGCGCCAGCATCGCAAAGTCATCGCCCTGGCGGATCCGGAGATAGAGATTTTCGATCTTCTTGCGTGCGTGCGCGTCATCCTGCGCTTTGTCGTTCTTCAAATTCCGGACATTCGGGTTGGGCATAGGCGTCACCAGGATTTGGGCCATGTGAATCTGCGGCTCGGCCAGATTAAAGCTGGCCTTGTTGGCCGTGTAAAAGTCCGTGATGTCCTTATCGGTGATGCTGATCTGTGAAGTGATTTCCTTGTTGAAGAGTTTTTGCACACTCAGATCGCGCCGCAGTTGTGTTTTCAGGTCTTCGGCCGTCATATTGCGCGCATTGAGCTGCTTCTGAAACTCTTCTTGGGTATAGGGGGCCTTCAGCTCCGTGAATTTCCCTTCGACGTCGGCGTCCATGGCCATGAGTCCCATTTTTTCGGCGCGCTGCAGCATGATCTCGCTATCGATCAGCGTGCGCAAGACTTCGAGTTTCTGGATCAGAACCTGATCATCGCTGGGGCGTTCTCCGGCAACGGCAAATTGAGATTGATATTGCTTTTCGATCTCGGCGTATGTGATGGCCCGTCCGTTCACGGTCGCGGCCACGCTGGCAGGCGCGGAGCGGTTGCACGAGGACAGGGCGGAGAGCAGGAGCAGAGGAAGAGCGACCCGGTTCATTGAGAGTGAAGTTCTTATTCTACAGGGAAGAAGCGGTTGGGACCAGCTTAGCCAGCGTCTAGAAAGGCGCCCGCGAACCTTGTCACTTCCTGGTTCCCTCACTTCGCATCGCGCCAGTTATCCCCGACGCCGACGTCCACCAGCAGCGGCACCTCGTAGCGGCGCACGGATTCCATTTCCGTTTTCGCGATCGCACGTACGGCGTCCACCTCCTCAGGCGGGGCCTCGAACAGGAGCTCGTCGTGAACCTGAAGCACCATGTGGGCCTTCATAGAGCGTAGCCTTTGGTCGATACGGATCATCGCCAGCTTGATGAGGTCCGCCGCCGTGCCTTGAAGCGGCGTGTTGACAGCCGTCCGCTCGGCGAAATTGCGAGCATTCGGATTGCGGCTGTTCATGTCGGGGATGGGGCGGCGGCGGCCAAAAAGATTCACTGCCACACCGGTGCGGCGCACTTCGGCGATGGTCGTCTCGATGAACCGGCGGACGCCGGAGTAGCGTTCGAAATAAGCACGAATGTAGAGCTCGGCCTCGCGCCGGTCGATGCCCAGACTTGCCGCAAGGCCGAAGGGTGTTTGGCCATAGACTATCCCGAAGTTCACCGCCTTGGCTCTGTGACGGTGTTCGGGAGTGACCATCAACGGCGGGACGCCGAATACTTCCGCCGCGGTCCGCGTGTGGATGTCCTCGCCGTTCCGGAACGCCTCGACCAGGAGCGCGTCGTGCGACATGTGGGCGAGCAGCCGTAGCTCGATCTGCGAATAGTCGGCGACAACGAGCTTCCATCCTTCTTGCGGAACGAACGCGGCACGGATTTCACGTCCGAGCTCGGTTCGGATGGGAATATTTTGCAAGTTCGGATTGGAAGAGGACAGCCGTCCGGTAGCGGCTCCGGTCTGGTTGAACGTGGTGTGCAGTCGGCCTGTGCCGGCATCGATCAGCGCGGGCAACGCGTCGACGTAGGTTCCTTTGAGCTTGGCGAGTTGCCGGTATTCGAGCACTTTGCGGGCAATCTCATGGTCTTCCGCCAGAGTCTCCAGCACGTCCGCGGCGGTCGAGATGACCTTGCCCTTTCCGTATTTGACCGGCGCCGGGAGTTTCAAATCCTCGAACAACACCTTGCCCAACTGTTGCGGCGAGTTTATGTTGAACGTTTTTCCGGCGAGTTCGCAGACATGGCTGGAGAGCCGCGCCATTTCCTCCTCCATGCGCCGGCTCATGCGCTGGAGTTGCAGCGGATCGATGCGGACACCAGTCTGCTCCATCCGGGCCAGCACGCGGACGAGCGGCAGATCGATGGTTTCATAGAGCTCGGCGAGGCCGAGGCCTTCGATCTCCGGACGTAGTTTCTCGTACAGCGCCAGGATGGCATCCGCATGACTAGCGGGGTCGGGCTCGAGCGCCTGGTCCAGGTACCGTTCGGCGAGAGAGGCAAGATCGCAGGCTCCCGGATCGGCCGAGATGAGGAAACCGTAGAGCATCACGTCGTGCGCGAGCTGGGGCGAGTCGCCGAAGCGGCGGACCAGCGATTTGATGTCATGGCCTACGGTCGCGCGCGCCGGAATCCTGGCGGCGGCGATGGAGCGCGCCGCGCCACGCTGGGCTGAAAATCCGAGCACTGTATCGGACATCATCTCGCCGGCGGCGACAGCGACGGGCGCGTTGGAAGGAACAGTCGCAAGCCACGCATCGAGATCGGCTTCGGAGGTTAGCTGGCGGTAATCGCGCTCGGCGGCGGGCCTGGACGCCGGCCCTAGTTCACGCAAGAGACTGGAAAATTCAAGCGTCTTATAGATCTAACGAAGAGAGGTGTTGACGGGTTCCTTCGCCGCGACGGAATCGAGCTCGAACGGGATGGGCACGTCGGTGTGGATAGTGGCGAGTTTCTTGCTGAGCAGGATCTGGTCGCGGTAGTTTTGGAGGCTTTCCCGATAGGTGCGCCGTTCGACTTCCGCGGCGTGTTCGATCGCGGTCTCCACTGAGCCGAACCGCACGACCAGGTCCTTGGCCCCCTTGTCGCCGATGCCCGGCGCGCCGGGAATGTTGTCGATGGTGTCGCCCTTCAGCGCCAACAGGTCGGCGATTTGCGCCGGGCGGACGCCCATGAACTTCTCCGTCGCCTCCGCGTCGTACCACATATCGTCCTTCATCGGATTGAGCATGCGGACGTGATCGTTTACAAGCTGCAGCATGTCCTTATCGCTCGAGACGATCACCACCTGAAAGCCCTGTTCCACCGCGCGGCAAGCAAGCGTTCCGATTACGTCGTCCGCCTCGAACCCTGTGTACTCGAGCACCGGAATTCGCATGGCTTCGAGAGTGCGGCGGATCCACGGAATCTGTTCCAGCAGGTCGGGTGGCGTTTCGGTGCGGTTGGCTTTATAGGATGCAAACGCCTCGTCGCGAAACGTGGGCCCCTGGCTCTCAAAAATCGCGGCCAGGTACTCCGGCTTTTGAGTCGATCTCAGGCGCCGCACCATGTTGTGAAAAATGTACACCGCTTCCGTGGAGATTCCTCCGGCGGTGCGCATCGGCGGAGCCCCCGAGCGGGCCCGTGCGTGGTAGGCGCGAAAGATGAACCCAAACGAATCAATCAGAAAGAGCTGGGCCACTCTTTTATGGTAAAGGACTGGTGAAGCCGCTTGCTCAATGCCACACCGGCGCTCGGCAGTGTGTCTAAAATACAACACGCGTGCAACTACAAGTCTTTTTTTCTCAGAAGACTAGCCAGAGTCACATACCGTTGCTACAATGTAAATTCGTTTTGATCAAACCATTGGTGGAGGCTGTATTTGAGGTTTGAGACGACGGTTCAACGGCCCGTGGAGGCGTGCGGCGTGGGCCTCCACTCGGGCGTTCCGGTTCGTATTCGTATTCAACCCGCTCCTCCCTCCACCGGCATCGTTTTCATCCGCACGGACCTGGACGGTTTTGGGATCCCTGCCAGCTGGCGCCATGTGCAGAAGGTGAGCTACGCCACGAGCCTGATGCGGCAAGGCGTACTGATCTCCACCACCGAGCATCTGCTGAGCGTGTTCTACAGCATGAGCGTGGACAACGCGTTCGTGGAGATCGACAACCTGGAGGTCCCCATCCTTGACGGAAGCGGGAAACCGTTCGTCGAGCTGATCCGCGCCGCGGGCATCAAGCACTACCGCAAGCGGAGACGTTACCTGCGCATCCGGAAGCCGGTTTCGGTGGAGGGCGGCGGCAAACGCATCACGATTCTGCCGTCGAACCGTTTCCTGCTCACTTGCGATATCTTTTACGACCATCCCATGGTGGGCCGGCAAGTACTCGAGATGGAAGTGACACCGGAACGTTACGCCGCCGAGGTGGCGCCGGCGCGAACCTTCGGCTTTGAATACGATCTCGACCAGATGCGCAACATGGGGCTGATTCGGGGCGCGTCCCTGGAGAACGCTGTCTGCTTCAACCACAAAGGGATTCTGAACCCCGGCGGGCTGCGTTTCGTCGATGAGTGCTGCCGCCATAAGGCGCTGGACCTGATCGGCGACCTGGCGCTGATCGGGAAGCCGCTGCTCGGTCACGTGATCGCGGAGAAGGCCGGGCATGCGATGCATTTCGCGCTGGTCAGCCGCATCATGTCAGACCCCACACTTTACGAGATCCTGAGCTCCGATCAACTGGCCAGACAGGGCGCCCGCGCAGTGGTTTCCTGAGCGCGAAGCGTGGTGCGCGATCATGAAAAGGTTTCGTGAAGCACCTTCCGAATCTGCTCAGCTTTGCGCGGCTGGCGCTGGCTCCGTACCTGTTCCTTCAGCTCTGGCGCCGCGAGTATGACTCCGCCCTCGCGCTGTTCGTGATCGCCGGCCTGACGGATGCGCTGGATGGATTCCTCGCGAGGCGATGGGGCACCTCGTCGCGGCTCGGCGCGTATCTCGATCCGGTGGCGGACAAAGTGTTGCTGAGCGGAACATTCCTGGTGCTGGCGCTCGACGACGTGATCGAGACGTGGGTGGCGGTGCTGGTGTTGGGCCGTGATATTTTGATCCTGCTGTTCGCGGCGGGCGCTTTCGTGTTCACGAAATCTTTACGGGATTTTCCGCCGTCGCTGTGGGGCAAGGCCAGCACGGCGGTGCAGATCGCGTTCGCCGTGGGATTGGTCATGCACTTTGCCGGATACGCATCCGGATCGTTAGTCGGGGCATTGAAATGGTTGACGGTGGCGCTGACGGTATGGAGTGGTGTTGATTACGCCCGGCGTGCGGTTAAGATGAGAAGGTGACTCCTCAGCGGTTTCCCTCCTCAATCTACGCCGAAACGGTGCTTGCCCCCAATTTTGAAGACGCAAAGAAGTATTTCCTCGATTCCCTCATAGACATTCACTTTGCGCATACGCGGATGCTGGCGCGGCAGGGAATTTTGTCCCTGGCTGAGGAGCGGACGCTGCTGGCCGCGATCAAGAGCCTGGACCGGGAGCGCATGGCCGCGGCGCGCTACGACGGCATCCACGAGGACCTTTTCTTTTTTGTTGAGTCTCTGATCGAGCTGGCGTGCGGCCGGGATACAGCCGGCAAGATGCACATCGGCCGCAGCCGCAACGACATCGCCATTACGCTTTACCGGATGGCGGCGCGGCGCGAGCTGCTGAAGTTTGAGACGGCGGTCGCCGAGGCCCGCCGCGTGCTGCTGGATCTGGCATCGCAAAACCTCGAAACCATCATGCCGGCGCATACGCACACACAGCCGGCGCAGCCCACCACACTTGCGCACTATATGCTAGGCGCATGCGAATTCCTGGCCCGCGACGCTGCGCGGACCGAGGAGGCTTTCGCGCGTGTGAACCTCAGCCCTCTCGGCGCAGGCGCCATCACGACCACGGGATTCCCCATCGATCGCCACGAGACCGCACGCCTCCTCGGCTTCGAGGGTTTGGCTGAAAACTCTTACGCCGCGATCTCCGCGATCGACTATCTGACCGAATCGGCGGCTGCGGTCGCGATCGCGATGGTAAATTTGGGCAAGCTGATTCAGGATCTGCTGCTGTGGTCGACGCGCGAATTCGGGTTTCTGCGATTCTCGGATGCATTCGTGCAGTCGTCCAGCATCATGCCGCAGAAAAGAAATCCGGTGGCCCTGGAGCATACGCGCATTCTGGCGAGCCGGGCGCTCGGGCAGGCGCAGACGGTGCTCACCTGCGCCCATAACACGCCTTTCGGCGACATCAACGACAGTGAGGACGACCTGCAGCCCATGATCTTCGCGATGTTCCATGACGCTGTGCGAACCTTGAAGCTCTTGGCCGCAGCGATGCGGTCGGTGGAGATCGACCGCGTCACGTTGGCCCAGCGGGCGCAACGGGACTTTCTTACGGTTACCGAGCTGGCCGATACGCTGGTGCGCCGCGAGGGCATGAGTTTTCGCGACGCCCACAAGCTGGTGGCGCAGACGGTGGCGGCCTGCGGCTCCAACGACGATCCCGGCGCGATCGCCGCGACGCTCGAGACGCTCAGGCCAACGCTGCACCTGACGCAGGCGGAGGTCGAGCGTGCCCTCGATGCCGAGCATTTCGTCCGCGTACGGAACGTCATTGGCGGTCCGGCGCCTGACCAGGCTGCCGAGGCGCTGGTCCGGGCTCAGGCGGAGCAGCGGCGGATCGAGGAGTGGGTGGCGGGTAAGACAGCAATGCTGGACCAGGGACATGCGGCGCTTCAAAAGTAGAGGAGAAGCCGTTCGATCGAACTTTTTCCGTGCTGCTGCGTCCTAAGCAAGGGGGTTCTCTATGTTGCCGCGCCTGGTCCTGCTTCTGATTGCCGCCGCCTCCCTGCTCCCGGCGGCGGATTTCCGGGAATTCAAGAAAACTGTTCCGCTTGAAAAAGGCGGCCGGCTCTGGCTCGATACATACAAGGGCTCGATCCGGGTGACCGCCTGGGACCAGCCGCAGGTCGACATTCAGGCCCGCATCGAACCGGACCTGAGTTGGATGACGGAGCCTGTGGATGACGTCGAAATCCGGGTCGACGCGTCGTCAGGGAGCGTGCGCATCAAATCTGTCTATCACGACAGGCACGCGTTCCTTCAGGGCAACCTGCCGTTTGTCCGCTACACGATCCGCATGCCGGCCGGCGCCAGCCTGTCGGTTAAGGACTACAAGTCGGAGTCGGACATTTCAGGAGTCCAGGGCGATATCGAGTTCGATACGTACAAAGGTGAGGCGCGCCTGAACGGTCTGCGGGGCGCGCTCGATTTGAAAACCTACAAGGGAACGGTGCGCGCGTCGTTTGCGATCTTCAATTCCCGCAGCCATGTCGACACGTATCGTGGGTCAGTGGAGCTGGCGCTCCCGCGGTCCAGTGCGTTCGAAATTCACGCGCAACTCGAGCGCCGCGCCACTCTCGACTGCGACTTTTCGCACACCGTCCAGTCCGGGCGCCGCGAGCGCGAATTTCGCGGCACGGTCAACGGCGGCGGACCCGTGCTCCGGGTGACCTCTTACAGAGGCACGATTCGCATCCATTCAGTCTAGTCGCCCGAGCGCTACTTCCTTTACTTCCAATCAAATAAGATGCTACTCTCAGTTCTTAAATGCGAACTGTCGACCTGATCCACCGTAAAAGGGACGGCGAAGAGTTGTCCGCGGAAGAAATTGCTTTCCTTGTTGATGGTTATACGGGCGGCACAATTCCGGATTATCAGATGTCCGCATTCCTGATGGCGGTATTTTTCTCAGGCATGACCGACCGCGAAGTGAGCGCCCTGACGGAGCGCATGGTCCAATCGGGCGAGACGGTGGATCTCTCCTCGGTTCCGGGGGTGAAAGTAGACAAACACTCGACCGGCGGCGTGGGGGATAAAACCAGCTTGATCGCCGCGCCGTTGGCGGCCGCGGCCGGCGTCGTAGTTCCCATGATTTCGGGACGCGCCCTAGGCCACACGGGTGGCACGCTTGACAAGCTCGAAGCGATTCCGGGATTTCGAACCAACCTCGGGATCGACCAGTTCCGCGAGCAACTGCTGGCGCATAAACTGGCGTTCATCGGCCAGACGCCGGAAGTGGCTCCGGCTGACGGCAAGTTGTACGCGCTGCGGGATGCTACAGCCACGGTTGAATCGATTCCGTTAATCGCTTCTTCAATCATGTCGAAGAAGCTGGCCGCCGGCCTGGACGCGCTGGTGCTCGACGTCAAAGTCGGCGCGGGCGCCTTTGTGAAGCGCCAGGTGGATGCGCGGAGGCTCGCGCAGATGATGGTTGGGATCGGGCGGCGCATGGATAAGCGGGTGCAGGCGCTGATCACGGACATGAACCAGCCGCTGGGTTTCGCGGTGGGGAATGCGCTTGAAGTGATGGAAGTTTCGCAAACGTTGCAGAACGTAGGGCCCACCGATCTTACGCGGCTCACGTTGGAGCTCGCCGCGCGCATGATCTATCTCGGCAAGATCGTGCCAACGCTCGACGATGCCCGCGAGCTCGCGCAAAAGAGGCTTCTCGACGGCTCCGGCTACCGGAAGTTCAAGGAAGTTATTACCGCGCAGGGAGGCAATCCGCAAGTGCTGGACCGGTTCGAGCTGCTGCCGAACGCCACCGGCGCGCGCGAGATCGCTTCGCCGCGCGCTGGCTTTGTCAGCGCTATCGACGCCGAGTACATCGGGCAGGCATCCGCCATGATCGGCGCCGGACGGGACACCAAGGAAGACACGATCGACCCGGCGGTGGGGGTGATTCTGGAAGTAAAAATCGGCCAGAAGGTGGATGCCGGCGGTGTGCTCTGCCGTCTTTATTACACGCGCGAAGAACGCGTGGAAGAGGCTGCCCAACTGGTGGAGGACGCCTTCCGCATCTCCGCGACGCCGCCGGAAGAGCGCGAGTTGATTCTAGAGGTTGTCGGCTAGCGCGCACGATCAACTTCACTCCGTTCGCGCGCATTATTTGATACACTCGCTCGCTACATGGAAAGATTCACCGGCCTGCTGGGCCTCCTCGTTATTATTGCGGTTGCATTTCTTTTCTCGTCGAATCGCCGCGCGATCCAGCCACGCGTTTTGTTTTGGGGCCTGGGGCTGCAATTCGGGTTCGCATTCCTGGTGCTCAAGACCCCCGTGGAGCTCGCGTTCAAGGCGGCCAGCGGAGGCGTGAACCACCTGCTCGGATTTGCAGTGGAAGGCAGCAAGTTTGTTTTCGGCGATAAGTTGGGCGTAAAAAACGACCAGTTTGGGGTGATTTTCGCGTTTCAAGTTCTGCCGATCGTCATTTTCATCGCGTCGTTGTTTGCCGTATTGTATTACCTCGGCGTTATGCAGATTTTCGTGCGAGGGATGGCGATTCTAATGCAACGGGTGATGGGAACCAGCGGTGCGGAATCAACTAATGTCGCAGCCAGCATCTTCATGGGCCAAACCGAAGCGCCGCTGACGATCCGCCCATTTCTCGCGGGCCTGACACAAAGCGAACTCTTCACGGTGATGACGAGCGGAATGGCCCACGTCTCGGGCGCCGTGATGGCGGCCTACGTCATCATTGCCGGAGTCGAGATCCGGCACTTACTGACCGCCGTGATCATGACCGCGCCCGCGACGCTGATGCTTGCCAAGATGCTGATGCCGGAGACCGAGAAACCAGCGACGGCGGGCGGCGTGAAAATCGATGTGGAGAAGCCCGGCGTCAATGTGATCGATGCCGCAGCGCGCGGCGCCGCCGATGGCCTGCACCTGGCGTTGAACATCGCCGCCATGCTGATTGCTTTTATCGGGTTGATCGCGCTGATCAACGGTGGTCTGGGCTGGGTGCACTCGATACACGCGTTCTCATGGCTGCCCGGCTCGATGCAAGGGATTCTGGGACGCATTTTCGCGCCGATCGCATGGCTGCTGGGTGTCAAATGGAATGATTGCGCCACAGTGGGCAACCTGCTCGGTACGCGGCTGATCCTGAATGAATTCGTGGCGTTCGTTGACCTGGGTAAGATCGGCTCCACGCTTGACCAGCGTTCCTTTGTGATCGCGACCTACGCGTTGTGCGGGTTCGCGAACCTGAGCTCGGTCGCGATCCAGGTGGGAGGCATCGGCGCGCTGGCGCCGACGCGCAAATCCGACCTGGCCAGACTGGGAATGAAAGCGGTGGCGGCGGGCACGATGGCGAATTTCATGTCGGCGTGTATCGCCGGAATGCTGGTTTAGATGGCGAACCGGCCGAAGGTCGGCGTAGTGCTTGGCAGTGGCCTGGGAGCTTTTGCCGATACTCTCGCTGACCGGCTCGAAACTCCGTACGCCGAGATTCAAGGCTGGCCGCAATCGACCGCGGCCGGGCATGCCGGCAAGCTGGCCGCCGGGCGAATCGGCGAGACCGAGGTGATTGTCCTCTCGGGCCGGTCGCATCTTTATGAAGGCTACAGCGCAGCGCAGGTGACCTTCGGCATCCGTGAGCTGGCGCGGCGGGGCGTTAACAGCCTGGTGCTGACCAACGCAGCCGGCGGCATCGACTTGAAGTTCAACCCCGGCGACCTGGTGCTGATTTCGGATCACATCAATCTGCTCGGCGTGAACCCGCTCACGGGACCAAACGACGAAACGCTCGGCCCGCGCTTCCCCGACATGAGCGATGCCTACTCACGTGAATATCGCGAGATCGCTAAAGACGCCGCGGCCGAACTCGGCATCACGCTGCGTGAAGGCGTGTACGCCGCGGTTCCCGGTCCCAGTTACGAAACCCCGGCCGAGATCCGCTACCTGCGTACCATCGGTGCGGATCTCGTGGGCATGTCCACCGTGCCTGAGACAATCGTAGCGAATCACATGGGAATGAAAGTGCTGGCTATTTCCTGCGTGACCAACATGGCGGCGGGAATCCTCCCTAAGAAGCTGACGCACGCAGAGGTGCTCGAAACCGGCGAGCGCGTAAAAGAAACCCTCGCGAAGCTACTGCACGCGGTGGTGACGCGTTTACCTGCTCAGTAACCTTCGCGGTTACGCCGCCTTCGGGCGGACGCGGATCTCCACAATCGGTGACGTCACGATTGGTCCCCGATATCTGGGGTGGCGGTATTCGAGATGCATCCCGCGGCCCAGATACGCCGCTTTGAGCATCGATCCGCCCCAGTTGCATCCGCTGATGCGCACCAGCACCGGCTCGGGGCAGAACTCCGGATGTCCTGAAATCAGCGCCAGGCCATCGCGCCGGACCACGAGCGTGTATCCCCGGTTTTGCGTCACTACGTCGAGCGTGCTTTCGTCGGGCAGGTCCTTCAAATAGACGCCGCCCTCGATCTCGCTCCGGACAATGTTGCCGTTGATCTGATCGCTCAAGTTCTGATGTGGTACGAACATCCCGCTGTTCATTCCATTCTCATTCTAGCTCCAGATTTCGACGCCATGGCCAGCGCATACAATGGAAGTATAGGCCGCCGTGGGAATATTTTACAATCGCCCCGAGTTGGTCCAGGCGCGCGATGAATGGCGCCGAAATGGAAAGGCCGTAGTGTTTACCAATGGTTGCTACGACATTCTGCACCCGGGTCATGTACGCCTGCTCGAAAAGGCGCGATCGTTGGGTGACGTGCTGATTCTGGCCCTGAACACCGATGCCAGCGTTGCGCGCCTGAAGGGCCCCACACGTCCGCTGATTCCGCAGACCGAGCGGGCCCAGATGGCCCTTGCGCTCGAAGCCGTCGACGCTGTGACTTTCTTCGAGGAGGACACGCCGCGCGAGCTGATCGCTGAAGTGTTGCCGGACATTCTCATCAAGGGCGCCGATTGGGCGCACTTCATCGCCGGACGCGAAGAGGTGGAAGCGGCGGGCGGAAAAGTGATGGCGCTAGCGCTCGAGCCGGGCTACTCCACTACCAACATCGTCGAAGAGCTATTGGCCCGGTGAGACGGCTTTCTTTGTGACCCATCCCGCAGTTCGAGACCTGTTCCATACTCTCAGCCGGCGTCAGGCGTTTCAGGAACTGGTCGCGAAGCTCTTGCGACGTGAGACCGGCCCGTTTTCGCTCGCCGGGCTGACGCCCACGGCCAAAGCGCTGTATCTGGTCCTCTTATGGCAGGCGACCGAGCGGCCGATGCTGGTGGTGGTTGACGGTAACCATAGGGCCGAAACGCTGGGCGAGCTCACCGAAACATTTTTTGATCTTCTGGTTTCCCGCACGGAGGCAGCCCGGCCGCAAATTCTCCCCGCGTTCGAGATCCTTCCGGGACAAAAGCTATCTCCGCATAGCGAGATTACAGAACAGCGCGCCATCGGCTTGTGGCGTTTGGCAACCGGACGCGTACCGATTACGATCGCCCCGGCGGCATCGGCTTTGCTGCGCACTCACGGCGCAGAATACTATCGGCGTCTGGCCTTGGAGCTGCGGACGGGCGAGGAATTGCCGCTCGACACGATTGAGGCTCATCTGGCTTCAATCGGCTACGAAAAGCGCGAGCCAGTGGAAATGGTCGGAGAGTATTCGATCCGCGGCGGAATCCTGGATGTCTTCCCTGCCGAGAGCGCCCGCCCGCTGCGCGTCGAGTTTTTCGGCGACGAAATCGAGTCCATCCGCCGGTTCGACGTCGAGTCCCAGCGTTCGGTGGTGCGCGTCTCGGAGGCGCAGGTGCTGCCATTGACGGAGCAACCGCGATCCCGGCAATTGTTCCACGCGTGCGCCGGCAAAATCGATTTCGAGGGCGTGGCCAGCCCCGGCGATCCGTTTCCCGGATGGGAGTTCATCGCGCCGCTAGTCGAGCCGCGCGAGCAATCGCTCGCGGCGCTGGTGGGCGATGCCGTGGTAGTGCTGGATGAGCCGGAGCAGATTCGCTCCGCGGCCGAGCGGCTTTGGAAGCGCCTCGATCAGCAACCTGAAGCGGCGGCTCTCGCGGCGTCGAATTTCTTTCGATGGGAAGAGATGGAGCCCCTGTTCGCCGGCCGTCCTCAAATCGCAGTGCGCGACCTCGATCTGGATGCCGGCGCTCCACACATCTCCAGCCGTCCTTCGATGGTGTTTCACGGCAGTATGCAAGTGGCCGTGGCCGAGGCGAAAAACCTGGTGGAGCAGGGCTACCGAGTGGCGTTCTTCGCTGCCTCCAATGGCGAACTGGAACGCCTGGCGGACATTCTCCGGGAATACTCCGTGCCGTTCCAGTTGGGGCTGTCGCCGAATGAGGCGGCGTCACCCTACCTGGCGGAGCGCGCTTACCTGGCGGGACCCGTGGCGAGCACCTACCTGGTGAAAGGATTGGTGCGGCGCGGGACAATCTTCCCCGAGTCGTCGATCGCCTTCATCGGTTCCGAGGATCTCTTCGATCCGTCCGATCTGATCGCCCGGCCGGGCATCACCAAGAGCCAGTTATCCGCTTTTGCCGCTGACCTGGCCGACTTGAAGCCGGGCGATTATGTCGTGCACGTGACCCACGGAGTCGGACGGTTTCTAGGCATTCGCGAGATCGTCCAGGGCGAGCAGAAGGGCGATTTCATGCTGCTCGAGTATGCGGGCGACGCCAAGCTCTACGTGCCGCTGACGCGCATGGACCTGGTGGAGAAGTACCGCGGCGGCCAAGCACCGCCGCCGCTCGATAAGCTGGGCGGCACGACCTGGACAGCACGCAAGTCACGCATCAAAGCAAAAATGCGTGATATGGCGGACGAGCTTCTGAAGCTGTACGCCCAGCGGCGCATGGCCGAGGGATTCTCTTTCTCGCGCGACGCCAACTGGCAGCGCGAGTTCGAAGACGCTTTTGAGTTCAACCCCACCAAGGACCAGATCTCCGCCGCGAAGGAGATCAAGCGCGACATGGAATCGCCCCATCCGATGGACCGCCTGCTGTGCGGTGACGTGGGCTACGGCAAAACGGAAGTCGCCATGCGAGCCGCGTTCAAAGCGCTGGGCGACGGCAAGCAGGTGGCGCTGCTCGCGCCGACCACCGTACTCGCGTTCCAGCATTACGAAACGTTTCGGCAAAGATTCGCCGCGTTTCCGGTTCGCATCGAGATGTTTTCGCGTTTTCGCTCGCCCAAGGAGCTCAAGACGGCGCTGGAGGACCTGCTCTACGGCAAGATCGACATTGCCATCGGAACGCACCGGCTGCTTTCGAAGGACGTTGTTTTCCGTGACCTGGG
>QHXU01000301.1 GCA_003223065.1 Acidobacteriota bacterium
AAACACCGCCGCCCGGTGCGAAGCAGCTCCTGCTCGACGAAAGTTTGGATATTTAACAATCCATCAACCGTGGGGCAGTCCCGCGTCATCACGTCCGCGACTCGCACACCCGCTAGCGCGTGCGCCAGACCGACTTGGACGTAACTCTCTCGAGCAGCCTGTAGCAGAAACCAGCCGATAAAAGCTATCCAGAGACCTCCGATGCCGGCGCCGCCAAAGAAACGAAGAATGCCAACGGCAATGAAGACGAACGCCACTACTTGGCCGACCGTCGCCGCTGCGCGCGTTGAGCGGTCTGCATCGCCTGTGTTCCACCATATGATCGCCCGGAGCACGCGGCCGCCGTCGAGAGGATAACCCGGAATCAGGTTAAATGCTGCGAGGCCGAGATTGATGTATCCGAGCCAAGACAGCATGGCCACCCACGGATCGGACGAGGCTCCGCCGATCACTCGTGTAGCCGCAATGCAAATCACGCCGAGGACGGCACTGGTGAGCGGTCCAACGAATGCCATCCAAAATTCGATTTTCGCGCTAGTCGGATTCTTCTCGATCTGAGACACACCGCCCAGGGCGAACAATGTGATTTCCCGCACCGGCAACCCGTTCGACGAAGCCACTAAGGAGTGCGCCAATTCATGCAGGAGGAGCGAAATGAAGAAGAGGATCGCGGTGATAACGGCTAAAGCCGCGATGACTCCGTCGCCCCACCCGGGATTGCTGGCATGGAACTGGGAAGAGAGTGAAAACACGATTAGCAGCGCGATCAGGAACCAACTGTAGTGCAGGCCGATTTCGATGCCAAAGACTCGCCCGAGCCTGATTTGGGATCGCAAGTCCGTTACCTCCTCAGAGCGCCGCCGATGCCGTCGAAGTTGAGGCCGCCTGGCCAGGAACACGACCCGGCTATCGATGCCACGATCTCATACGCCAGTGCAAAAGTCGACCGGCACACCTCCAAAGTGCGGGCTCCGTCCGCGAAAGACTTTGTCAGCGCCCGAGCAGTTCCCGCATCTAAGCAACAAAGCGCTGAGTTTCTGAACAGCGCGAGTCAGCCGAAGAAGTCTTCCTTCCACAGCTTCCGCCCGCCCAGTGACGCATGGAACGCCCATGCCGCGAACACCACCGCCCCCGTTAGCACCAAAGCCGTCCCGCCGAAATACCACGCCGAGAAGCGGGCCCCCGGCACGTTCGCCACATTCGAGAACAGGAGTGCGACGCAGAGCGCCAGCAGTCCCCACCGCAGCACAAGGAAAGCCAGCGCGAAGAGCACCAGGAAAGCCATTGACGCGTTGAAAAGCGGATGGGACTCCGCGAGGTTTGGCGACGCGAAGATCAGCGCGAACGCGACGCCCGCCGCCCATTGGTTCCGCAGGATTGCGCGCAGCAGGAAGATCAGGAAGAGGAAAAACAGCGCCTCGCGGACCGCGTGAGGAATCGACAGGAACACCAGGGCCAGAAATCCGCGGGAACTCGCGAGCGGGATGGTGGTGTCCAGGTTCGGCCAGCCGCCTGCGTGCCGCAGCCAGGCCTCGGAGATCCCGTTGACAACGCCCAGCGCGGAACCCGCTGCGCATCCGATCAGCACGTCCCGTCCGACCACCGCGTCGCGGACGCGGCCGATCAGCACAGCCGACCATGAGATCAGCGTCTGGGGCCAACGGCGGCGCACATATGGCTCGAGCGCCATCAGGAGCGTGCCGAACGTGCCGAACGAAACGATGATGTGCGCGCGAGCCGCCCACAGGGCAATCTGCACACAGAATATGAACGCCGCCAGCCGGAACGCCCCCCGCATGTCGCCGCGCCGCCGCCGCAGATTGCCCGCCGCCAGCAACGCGGCCGCGACAATAATCACGACGAGCACGGCTCCCAGCATGCTGAAAGTCAGGGTGAGCGCCGTTGAGTTCGAAACGCCAGGCGTGCGGTCCGGTTTGGTCCACGGCTCGATCACTGCGAAGAAGACTGGCTGCCCCTGAAACGCCGCTGCCTCCACGCGTTGCAGCCGCGGCGAGCTTCTGGTCCACGCCATGCGTGTGTCCGATGCGGCCAGGGAAGTCCACAGTGGCTCCGCCGGTTGGAATTTGGATTGGTCGAGCCCTGCCGCGGCAAACAGGGCGTTCCAATCCGGCGACGAAATCTGCTTGGCCGATATCAGTTGCTGCGCCGGGATGCGCTCGAAATACATCAGGCGTCCCTGCGCATCAAGCTGGAGTCGCACCATTCCGCTTTCCTCAGGCGGCGGATCGTCCCAGTAAATAACCCCGGGCGTCATCATGTCATCGTGCAGCATGACTCCCGTTAGCGGCGCTGTATGCGAGCGGTATTGGAATCGGAGAGCTTGCGGATTCGCCGCCAGGACCTCGCTCCAGTTCGCACGGGTTGGCCGGCTGCTGAACCACTCGAATAGTCCGTTGTCCCACTCAAACCGGTATGCCTCGTCGAACGGTCGCGCCGCGGCGCCGAACTTGGCGGCGATGTCCCGCGACTTCTGCGCCAGCACCTCTGGTCCGTAGTCCGGCCCAAACGTCGCTAGTGCGCTCGACCGCAACACCAGTCCGATCGGCAATCCCAAAAACACGACCAGCAGCAGCGGAATCGCGACCCGAAGGGCTAGCCCTTCGCCTTCGCCCGCAGCCGCAACCATTTCGGGTGACGGCGTTTCGCCCGCTGCAAGCGCCGCAGCCAGCGGATCACCACCCGGCAGGGCCGCAGCGACCGTAAGAGCGGAGGCTGGACGCATCGCAGGCCTGGGGCTCAAACACCGTAAGATCACGCGCTCGACCATCGGGTCCAGATCGCGCACAATGGCCGACGGACTCACCGGCACGTTCTCGCGCTGCGCGCGCTTCAGTCCCGCGAGTGTATCGGATTCAAACGGCAGTTTTCCCGTGAAGATTTCGTAGAGCACCAGGCCGAGGGCGTAGATGTCGCTCTTGACCGTAACTTCTTCGCCCGCGAGTTGCTCGGGCGCCATATATGCGGGTGTCCCGTTGAGCACTTCTGCGCCTTCAATCTCGCCGGCCAATCCCGCGAGGCCGAAGTCGGTAAGAAGCACCTGGCCGCGGGCATCGAGCATCACGTTGCTGGGCTTCAGATCGCGATGCAGCACGCCTTTCTCGTGGGCGGCAGCCAGACCAGCGCAGAGCTTGCGGGCGATCTCGAGCGCCTTGTCGCTGGGCAGCCGGCCGATGCGCCGCAGCAGCGAGCCGAGGTCCTCGCCATCGAGGTACTCCATGGAGAGGAAATAAAGCCCCTCCATTTCGCCCAGATCGTAGACGCGGCAGACATTGGGGTGCGACACCTGGCGCGCGATGCGAACCTCGTTACGGAATCGCTCAAGCGCCCGCTCGTTGTGGGTGATGGCCTCGGGCAGAAACTTGAGCGCGACCGGCTGGTCTAGCGACAGGTCGTCGGCGCGATAGACCTCGCCCATGCCTCCCTTGCCGATCATGTCGACGATGCGGTAGCGCCCGCCGAGCAGCTCTCCGGGAGCGAACCGTCCGCGAGAGCGGGAACTGGACGACGTGTGGCGGCTGTCGCGCGGGGTGGTGACCAGGTGTGGTTGGCTGCTGGCTACCGTCTGCGTCGGAAACGAGTCGACAGCCACGAGGGCGCCGCAGGCCGCGCAGAAACGGCCGGCGCCGGTGACGTCGCTCCCGCAGTTCGTGCAGTGCGCCATGCACGATAGTGTACGCCTGAATCGGACTGTTGAACGTTGAAACGGAGAACGGGCATGAAAGCTGTGCCCGTTTCAGCGACGGCTATTTCAGTTGCAAGAGGATGATGCCGTAACCCACTCCGGCTTCGTCGCTCGTCCGCGCGATCTGAAAGGCCGCACGGCGGCCATCGGTAGCCACCACCGGGTTCGATGCCTTCCAGCCTTGGTAATCGTTAAAGTTAGTGACGCGAACGAAGTCCTTCCCCGTGCCATCCAGGCGCAGCTTCCAGATATCGATCTCGCGGGACCCGTGCACGCCGCCAAGTGTTTCCACCTGCTTCGATGACTCGACGAACGTGTATTGCCCGTCCGGAAAGATGCCTTCCACTTCGTTATAGATGTTCGGCGCCTGAGAGAAGTCCGTCACGTGGCCGGTCTTCAGGTCGATGCCCATCACTCCGGCGAGCCCCTTCGGGCGATAGCATGTAAAGGTCATCTTGGTATCGTTGTCGTAGAAATCCTGAGCTTCGATCCGGCAGCTCGCGTCCTTGCTTTCATAGACCGTTTTCTTATTGACGAGCCTTGCGGCGGCGCCGGACCCCTCAATATCAGCGGTCACCAGGCGCGAATAGTCGCGAGGAAGATCCGGAAATTGCGCGTTTGTCTCGGACCAGGCCATTCTCATATTTTTCTTTGAAATGGCCGCACCCTCGCTGATCTTCTGCCCGAGTTTGACTGGCTTAGAGCCAGGCACTTTGCTCAAAAACCAAAGCTCGTTGTCGCGGCGGCGGCTGACGCCGATATCGCTGAACCGTTCAGGCCCGATGAGGATGTAGTTGCCGTCGGGGAGGTGCATGATGCGCAGAAACGCCGCTCCGGGAATGCTGCATGTGAGGCATCGGATGATGCGCGTCTTCAGGTCGATTACAAAAGCGTCCCCAAAGCTTTTGGCCATGAAGGCGATGCGCTCATTATCGGGAGAGAAATCGGCGCGCTCGCCGAAGTGTGTAATCACTTCCATGTTCTTCGGGAGATGATCGAGTGGGCTGCCTTGCTTCCGCTGCGCCGCTAACGACGCGGCAAAGAGAGTGATAAGAGCGAG
>QHXU01000252.1 GCA_003223065.1 Acidobacteriota bacterium
CAAGGGCAAAGATTCACTCGAACTCGGCCTCATGCTGATCGTTGGGTTTGTGCTCGCCGCTCGCGGGCAAACCATCGGCCAGAACGGCATGGTGGCGACGCACCACCCGCTGGCAACGCAAGCCGGTCTGCGGATTCTTCAGCAGGGCGGCAACGCGGCGGACGCCGCTATCGCCTCCGCCGCCGTACTGGCGGTGGTCAGTCCATTCATGTGCGGACTGGGAGGCGTGGGCGGCTACGCGCTCGTCTACGATGCCAAGACCGGCAAGACCGAAGCGCTCGATTTCATCGGCGATGCACCGCGTTCGGCCACGCTCGAGATGTTTCGAGGCGACAAGCTCTGGGACTTTTCCAAGCGCGCCACTGACGGTTATCTCGCCTCGGTCGTTCCAGGCATCCTTTCCGGCTGGGCCTCCATACATGACCGCTATGGCACGCTGACGTGGGCGCAGACCCTTGCTCCGGCGATCGAGTACGCCGAGAACGGTTTTCCGGTCACCACTACTGTCGCCGGCCAGACGTCTTCCGGCGACTTCGGGAAAGTCACGCGCTACCCCTATGGCCGTGGCCTGTTCACCAAGCCTGGTGGCGCACCTTTGCAAGGCGGCGATATCTGGGTTCAGAAGGACCTGGCTGAAACCCTCAAAGCCATCGCGGCTAAAGGCCCTTCCGAGTTCTACAAGGGCACTATCGCCAAAAAAATCGCGAGACATCTGCGCGAGAATGGCGGACTGATCACGGAGGAGGACCTTGCCGCCTATGAGGCCAAATGGAGCCAGCCCATCGAGACGACTTATCGCGGTTACCGCGTCCTGACGCACCGGCCGGGCTCCTCTGGCATGACGATCTTGCAATGGTTGAACGTGCTGGAAGGCTTCGATCTGGAAGCCATGGGCCGCAACTCGGCTGACTACATCCACACCGTGGCTGAAGTCGAAAAGCTGGGCTTCCTCGACGACGACCGCTACAACGACGGCAAGATCGGAGCATCCGTTCCGTTGGAGAAGCTGCTATCGAAGCAGTACGCCGCACAGCAACGCGCTCGCATCGATCCCAAAAAGGCGCAGTATTATCCGCCCTTCAGCCCGTCCACCATGTCCAAGCTCGGCGAGCACACGAACCATCACACCGTTGTCGACAAGAACCACAACATCGTCACCATCACGCAGACGCTGATGTATCCTTCCGGCGTGTCCGTGGCCGAGACGGGAGTTTTCTTGAACAACGGTATGTGCTACTTCAGCCTGGATCCGAACGATCCAAACCGGATTCAGGGCGGCGCCAGGCCGCGCTTTGTCATGAGCCCGACGATCGTTTTGCGCTTCGACAAGCCCTATTTCGCGACTGGCGCGGCAGGCGGCTGGACCATCCCGCAGACGATTCTGCAAACGATCCTGAACCTCATCGACTTCAAGCTGGAGCCCGGACGGGCGGCAGGGGGCCCGCGCTTCATCCTCCGTTATCTCGCAAACTCCATTCCCTATTTGCCGGGCACCGACCTCAGCATGGATGCCGGGATTCCCGAGGACGTTCGCAAGCACCTGGAAGCGCGCGGCCATCGGCTGATCCCGGCGCCTGAAAACCCGGCGGGGAGCGCGACCATGGTTCTCAATACGATCCTGATCGACCCCAAAACCGGCGCACTGTGGGGCGGTGGCGGTGTCGCAACCTGGTGAGCGTCGCGGCATTAAGTGATTAACAACACTCGTTAACTGGCCCCCTGTCAACCGGAACTAGTTTGGTGTACACTCTGAGGCAACAAGTCTCTGCACCGCAGTTCGGGAAAAGGAGCAACTCATGTCCGCGAGATCAATTGGAAATCGCTGGCCGGGCTTGCTAGGAGCCGTGCTGGTGTTCTTCCTCGTGACGCACGTTGCCTTGGGACAATCGACGGCAACGTTACAAGGCACCATAACCGATGCAACCGGCGCAGTGGTGCCGGGGGCCAAGATAGTTGTTCACAATCTGGCAACCGGTGAAGATCGCCCCGCCGAATCTGATTCCGCGGGTGTATACCTGGTCCCGTCTTTGCCTGTGGGAAGCTATCGCGTTACAGTGACGGCGGCCGGAATGCAGAGCATGGTCGCCAATGACGTGCTGCTCGAAGTCGGAAGCAACGTGCAGCAGAATTTCAACCTCCGGGTTGCCTCCAGCAGCGAGGTTGTTGAGGTCACCGGTGCGGCTCCGGTAATCACGGCGGCAACTGTGTCGGTGGGCGCGGTCATCGACCGGAAAACCGTGCAAGAGATTCCGTTGAACGGGCGCCACTTCCTCGATATGGGTTTCCTGGTTCCCGGCTCCGTGACGCCGCCGCAGAATGCCGGTTTAGCAGTGCCGTTGCGCGGGCAAGGCTTCTTCGGGTTCAACAGCGCCGGCTCGCGCGACGACACGATCAACTTCATGATGAACGGCATCAATCTGAACGACCCGTCGAACAACCAGATTACGTTCCAGCCGACCATCGCTACGGTGCAGGAGTTCAAGGTCGACAACTCGACTTTCAGCGCCGAGTACGGGCGGAACTCCGGCGCGATCGTCAACATTGCGACGCGCAGCGGCACTAATCAGTGGCACGGCGAAATGTATGAATATCTTCGTAACAACGCCATGGACGCGCGGAACTTCACGAATCCGAAGGGAATCCCAATGGCACCCTTCAAGCGCAACCAGTTCGGCGGGGACGGCGGCGGCCCGATCAGGAAGGATCATACTTTTTTCTATCTGAGCTATGAAGGTTTGCGGCACCGGCAATACGTTCCGCTTTCGACCACCGTTTTGACGGATTCACAGCGCGCCCAAGCGGCTGCCACGGGCGATGCTGTGGTTAGAAAACTCCTTCCGCTAATCCCTGCGGCGAACTCAGCCGGGGGGGTTTTTGTCAGCTCGGCGGTCGCGCCGGTGAATATCGATCAGGGTACTGCCAACATCAGCCACAGCTTCGCGGATTCACACCGGTTGAATGTCTACTACGCCCTTCAGTTCGACTTGCGCAACGAGCCGCCGACCACCCAAAGCAACAACCTTCCAGGATATGGCGATACCCGCGTAGGGCACCGTCAGATCATGACGGTCAACGATACAAAGGTCCTCTCCAATAGCCTGGTCAACGAGGCGCGCCTGGGATATAACCGCATTCACATCACCTTTACCCAGCTCACGGACTTGAAGGCCACCGATTTCGGAATCAATAGCGGCGTGACGCCAATGCCCCAGATTATTGTGACCGGCGCGTTGGCCTTTGGCGGCATCAATGGTTTTCCGTCCGGCCGGGGCGACTACACGGCGGCCTTGTCCGACACTTTAAGCTGGATGCACGGCAAGCACTCTATGAAGTTCGGAGGCGAGTATCGCCGGATCAACAACAACAACTTCACCTACTCACCCGGCACCTTCACGTTTCCGAACGTCACCGCGTTCATCAACGACCAAGCGACCGGATTCACAGCGAACCCATCGAATCAGGCCAACCGCATCTACGTAAACGCGCTCGGCTTCTTCGTGACGGATAGCTACAAGTTAAAGCCGAATTTCATGCTCGAGTTCGGCATGCGCTACGACTGGAACAGTACGCCTACCGAAGGCGGGAGCCGCTTTGTGGTGTTCGACCCGGTTGCGGATGCGCTCCGCCAAACCAGCCAGCCTTATACGCAGAGCGCGCTCAACTTCGAGCCGCGTTTCGGTTTCTCTTGGGACGTGCTGGGCCACGGCAAGACCGTGATTCGCAGCGCCTACGCGCTGCAGACCGATCAGCCGAAAACCAGCCTCGTGACGGGATTGGCGTCGAATCCCCCGTTCGCGTTTCCCGTTTCATTCTCGCCTTCGCAAAGCGTTCCTTTCGTGAGTTTCACCAACGCGTTCTCGCTGGCCGGTGGCTCGGTCGCCCCGAATTCCATCATCCAAAGCTACAAGAACAGTTACGTCCAATCTTACAATTTCAATGTTCAACAGGAGCTGGCTTCGAATCTAAGCGTGATGGTGGGCTACTTCGGCAACAAAGGCACCAATATGAACATCGCCCGCAATTACAACCAGCTCATCAACGGGGTTCGTCCTTATCCGTCGCTTTCGCCGAACAGCCCTATCTTCGCGGGTAAGCCGTTGGGAAACATCAGTGTCTATGAGAGCGGCGGGAACTCCAATTACAATGCCCTCTGGATTACCGGCACCATGCGCTTCTCCAAGGGGCTGCAATTCAACACTTCCTACACCTGGTCGAAATCGATCGACTACAATTCGCGGAACGTCCAGGGCGTATCTGTGCAGGATAGCTACAACATAAGAGGCGACCGAGGCTTGTCCGATTATGACGCGCGCCACCGGTGGGTCTACAGCGGTATCTACGATTTGCCGTTTCACGGGAATCGGCTGGCTAACGGGTGGGAGCTCTCGGCCATCATCATCCTTACCTCCAACCGCGGGTTTACCGGCAATACGACCGTTCGCCCCAGCGTGAAAGGCACGGTTCAGACCGGCTACGGTCCCGCGACGAACGGCAATGCCACCTTCGTGACCTACATCCAGAATCCGGCTGTCTTTTTCGACCAAGGCAACGCGTTCGGGAATCTTGGCCGGAATGTGATCATCGGGCCGGGATTCTCCAACGTCGACTTCGCGCTCATCAAGAACACCAGAATTACTGAACGGTTGCGATGGCAGATCCGGGCGGATGCCTTCGATCTCCTGAACAAAGCCAATTTCGGGCAGCCCGGGCGAACGGTCGGCACAGCCTCATTCGGTCTGATCAGCGACACCCGGTTCCCGCCAGGAGATTCCGGATCGTCCCGCCAGCTCCAGCTTGCGACGAAACTGGTGTTCTAGCCACGGGCATCGCGCCGGCCGCCTCACCGCCTCGAAACTGTAGGGGTAGAATGCTTCCATGCGAATTCTCCCATTGTTACTGTTGACCGCTGCTTGCTCCGGTGCAGACCTCACGGGAAACTGGGTGGCCGCTGTTTCCAATACCGACGGCACGGTGCGCCGGACATACTTCAATTTGAAACAGGAAGGGTCTCGCATCACCGGATGGATACGGACAACTCAGTTTTACTACTTGATCACGGAAGGCTCGGGCGGCCCCGATGGCTTCACCCTAACCGGCACGATGAAGGACGGAAGCGCCGAGCGGCGCGCGACCTTCGAGGGAAAACTCGTGGGCGACGAACTGCATATAACCACGCGCCCCAACGCCAAGGCCCCGCTCACTGAAATGGTGGCCCGCCGCGCCCCGCAAGGCGAGGGTGCGATGCCGGCGCGCATTCCGCCGCCCGCGCTTCACAAAGTTCGCGATAACGGCCTGGCCAGGACGCCGCCGATGGGATGGAACAGCTGGAACAAGTTCGCGAGACGCATCGACGACGCCATCGTCCGGGGGATCGCGGATGCGATGGCCGGCAATGGGATGAAGGACGCCGGTTATCTTTACGTCAACATAGACGACACGTGGGAAGCGGAGCGGGACGCGCGTGGAAACATTCAGACGAACAAGAAATTCCCGGATATGAAGGCGCTTGCGGACTATGTGCACGGGAAAGGCTTGAGGATCGGAATTTATTCTTCCCCCGGTCCCACTACATGCGCGGGCTATGAAGGCAGCTACGGTCACGAGGAGCAGGATGCCCGCACTTACGCTTCATGGGGCATTGATTATCTCAAATATGATTGGTGCGGAGCCCGAAATATTTACACCGACCAAGACATGCAGGCGGTGTACCAGAAGATGGGCGAGGCCTTACTGGCGACGGGGCGTCCCATCGTCTACAGCCTTTGCCAGTACGGGCGCGCGGAGGTCTGGAAATGGGGGCCCGACGTGGGCGGCAATCTGTGGCGAACCACCGGTGACATTCGCGATAGCTGGGATTCGATGACCAAAATCGGCTTTGGGCAAGATGAGCTTGCACCGTGGGCCAAGCCCGGACACTGGAACGACCCGGACATGCTCGAGATCGGAAACGACGGTATGAGCGATACCGAATACAAGACTCACATGAGTCTCTGGTCCATGCTGGCGGCGCCTCTGATGGCGGGCAACGATCTTCGCAATATGCCGGCGTCAATCCTCGAAATTCTGACCAACCGCGAAGTGATCGCGGTAGATCAGGACAAGGACGGCAAACAGGGACGGCGCGTCTCTCAATCCGGGGAGCAGGAGATCTGGCTACGGCAACTCTCGGGAGGCGCGCACGCAGTGGCGCTGTTCAACCGGGCAGCAGCCGAGGCCAAGATGACGGTCAAGTGGGCGGATTTGGGCATGCGCACTACACCGCATCGAGCGAGAGACCTCTGGTCGCACAGCGATATCAAGTTGCAAGGGCCGGAATACTCGACGGCAGTTCCGGGCCACGGGGTGGTCATGTTGCGTGTGACATCTGGCGGTGCGGCGCCTTAAGAGCACTATTCGCTGGGCCAATCCGATGCAGGCTCATTTCCGGCGCCCTTCGGCACAAGAAGATAACCGGTCACTGAGTTCTTCATCACGTTGGTAATCACCAGCTCGCGCTTCCTGCCATCTTTCGAATCATAGAAGACTACTGGCTGCTGCTCTGCCTGGTCCCGCAGCCAGATCGTGTTACGATCCGGCATTACCCACATCCAGCCATTGACGCGACGATGACGCACATCCGTGCCTGTCACGCCAAACGAGATGCCTGAATCCAGTTCCCGGCTATGGTTCTTCACCACTTCGAAGTCGATGCGTTCCACGGCGAGTCTGTTTTGCATGCCCTCCATATCGCGGCGGTTGCGCTCTTCGCTTTCCTTCAGACTGGCGAGCCGGCGTTCATTTGCGATCCCGCTCTGCTCGACCATTGTGACCGAGGTCTGGAACAAAGCCCACGACTGGCGGCGGACAGCGCTCAACTCGTCAGCCTGCTTAGCCATCTCCGTGCGCATCTGTACCAGCTCGCGCTGCAACTCCGCGACGCGAGCCTGATCGCCTTCCCTCGACGATTCGAGGTGGCCCAGCCTGCTGCGCACGGCTTGCATCTCCGCGTGCAAGCGCCGGAGCATTTGTGCCGAGGATTCCTGCGCTTGCTTACGCGCGCCGTCCATGCGCGCTTCGATCCTCTCCCCCATTTTCGTAATCTGATCGCGCAAATCCCACGGATCTTTCTGCTGGCTTGCAAGCGCTAATTCCACGGCTTTCGATCTCGGGACTGGCGGCTTGGCAGACCAGCCGGACCCGATGATCGCGAGCAGGAGGACCAAAGCGCCGATCCAACGATGACGCCGGCTTACGGTTTCAGCTCTTCCGAGTGTGCGCTGATCAGGGTCGGAATGATTGAGCATACACCCTCCCTTGACGATTCTTTACGCACCTGAGCAGCCATCGGAGTGGGGCGAACGTAAGTTGCTGATTTTGTTTGGGCGGGAGCCTGGCCCCGGCCTGGATGTTCTACAGCTTGTCTGTAGGAATTTCAGTTTCAGCGGAGCAGGTGAAAGCCGGGCGAAGAGACCGGGCACAGTATCAACGCTCTCGCCTTTGCCGCGCGGGTGTTTGCGTTCAGTGATGTAGCGACTTCAGGTAAGCCAGGACGGCTTCGGCGTCTGCGCGCGTCATGCGAAAAGGCGGCATCGGGGGATTAGGAGGCCTGCCGGTACGCGAGATCCCCGTAGTCATCAAGGTAATGAACTCAGCATCGGTACCCGGAGGGGTGCCGGCAATGCGAGGCTCCCTTGTCGCCCAGGTTGGCGCAGGATACGTTGGTTCTGTCTGTACCGGACCGCCCTGCAGCCAGTTCGTCCGCTCGGGGTTACCATGCTCGTCTCGTGGAGTATGGCAGCGCTCGCACATCGCCACCCCCTCCACGATGTATCTGCCGCGTTCGATGAGGCTCTGGTTCCGCATTCCGGTGTCTTCGCGCTTCTTCGCTTCTTTTACTTGGGCCTTTGCGGGCTGCGAGGCGTCCGCCGCAAACAGCAAAAAGCCCATAAGTGACAGTCTGGTGAGTTTATTCATAAGCCCTTGAATGATCAAGATAGCGAATCCGCAAGAATCATGCGGCGTGCGGCAGATTCTAGCGGGCTACCTCGATCGGCCGGATGCGCCGGTCGATTCAGAACGCACTCGGCGGCTCTATGAGGAGTCAGGGCTTGACTCCAGATTCCCGGCTTTAGTCCTTAATCCTTATCCTTGTCCTTTTCTCGCTTTCCTCGGACGACCTGGCCGCGGATCTCGCCGCCGGGGAACTTCGTCGTGTGCATGTTGGCATAAGCATCACCGTCGCGCACGGCTTCCAGGGCTGACGTGAGGTCGCCGGGATCAATGCCTTGGGTCGTCGGCCCTGTAACGTTGGCTGCAGAGATCGTCCCGGTAATGGTTCCTGATGTTGCCGCCGGACAGACGGGCTGGTTCCCGCCGCCGCACAAGAATATCATCACTCCACCTGCCACCTTCGGCGGCGCGAAGTGCAAGTGCGCGACCAAAAGGTTCGTGGATAGCCCGGAGAACGTTATTGAGAACGTGATAGTGCTCCCGAGCTCCATGTGGAACGTGGCTGTGCCAGCACTATTGATCGGCGGCACCTCGTTGTCCCCGGCCAGTTTGGCGGAAAAAACCTCCGTGGCGGCGTGCGCCGCGGGTGCGGCACATAGTGCCGCCGCCAGCGCTGCCCTTGCCAACATGCCGATGCTCCTGAGATTCATGGCGTGCTCCTGTTTGCCAGGTTTTCCAATTTCAGCGCCCTGCCCGCCAACAGTATACAACAAGGGCCACGGAGCGGACTCCAGAAGTCATAGCGGAATCGAGAATTGGCGGAAGCTAGTGGGAGTCGAACCCACCTGCGGCAGCGAGTGCCCCACGCTGGTTTTGAAGACCAGGCCCAGCACCGGCCAAGACTAGCTTCCGAGGCGATTCTAACAGGTCTCCCATCGATTAGTTGCACGCACGCCTGGCGGCGCCTCTCGAGATACAGAGATTTTCGATCTGATTTACGGCGAAAGGTCCCTGCCGGCGTGATATGCTGTTCTCGCCCTGAATGCCGCAGCGGATTGTACTCCCTCGCATCTGCATTGCCCTCGGGTTTCCGGAGGTCGAACG
>QHXU01000253.1:0-1315 GCA_003223065.1 Acidobacteriota bacterium
AGTACTTTCCTTCGCCGAACATCAATTGCAAACTGCCCTGCTTCAACTTCACTCGAGGGTTTGCCTCCGGAGCGATCGATACAGATACGTTCACCGTGCGGGGAGACCACAATTTCACAGCCCGCGACAGAGTCTTCGGCCAGTTCCTTTATGAAGACCAGTTGGCCCCGAGCCCATCCATCATTCCGCTCTCTGGGACCTCGGTCAGGCAGCAGGGGCGCTTGGCCAGTCTGCAGTGGACGCATGTTTTTGGCCCCCGGACGATGAATGAAGTGCGGATGGGATACAACCGCATCTTCTACCTGAGCGGTTTTGAGACAGCCTTCGGCTCCACCAATTACTGGAAACAAGTGGGGCTGGTAAACCTGCGGGATGACCCGGCCTATTTCGCGCTACCTGCCGTGATCCCGGGTACAAGCTACAACAGCATCGGCAACGGCGGCTCGGTTCCCTTCTTCAACATCACTAACATCTTTCAGTGGAGCGACAGCTTGACGATGACTCGCGGGCGGCACAGCATCAAGGTAGGCGCTGACATCCGCCGGAATCAGAATATGAACTTGAACGGTTTCGGAGGTAACGGCCTGCTAAGTTTCTCGGGCGAGTACACGGCCCAAAATCCGACGGCCGCGCAAGTGGGAGGAGCGCCCTTTACCGGCAATGGATTTGCCGATTTCCTCTTGGGTTATATGAGCCCGGTGGGCTCCAATCCGGCGGTTCGCTTTACGGCCTTCGACCAGAGCTTTTCCAGGCTGCGCAACACCGATTTCATGTTGTTCTATCAGGACGATTTCCGGGTGACATCGGGCCTGACGCTCAACCTTGGCCTGCGCTGGGAGTTGCATACGCCCTTCCACGATAAGTCCAAAGGGGGCGCCGTCTTCGACTTTGGCTTCCCCGGCGGCCGCGCCATGTATATTGATCAATCGTATACCCAGCAGTTAGTCAGCCCTATTTATTACGCCTGCTGTGCCCAGGACTCGCTGATCAACACTGACTGGCACGACTTTGCGCCGCGGATCGGGCTGGCGTGGAGACCCTTGGCCGGCAACAACAAATTTGTGGTGCGGGCCGGCTACGGGATTTTCTACGATGTGATTCACAACTTCTATAACACGCAGTCGGTATCGCAGAATGTGCCCTTCGCCAACCCCTCGCTACCCAACGCGACGGGCCTCGAAAGCCAGCCGCCGCTGGACATTCGAAACATGTTTCCGGGGCCCGTTCCCATCGGGGGACGTCAGTTCCCGCAGCCTTACTGCCAGGCGCCTCAGAGTATTGGCGCCGTGGATCCGAAGACGGGCCTCCCTACCGT
>QHXU01000253.1:1350-1990 GCA_003223065.1 Acidobacteriota bacterium
ATGTATGGGATTCCAGACGCAGTTGCCGGACAACAAGACACCTTACCTGCAGCAGTGGGGGCTGAACCTGGAATACGAAGTGGTGCGGAACCTGATGGTCGAGATCGGATACCAGGGCTCGCACGGATTGCGCGAGCCGATCCAGTGGCGTTTCAACCAGGCTTTTCTGCCGCCGCAGGCCGGCAACCCCAACAACAGCGTCCAGTTCCGCTCGCAGTGCCCGCCCGGGACTTATCCCGCCAACTGTTCGCCTTTCCAGGATCGTGTCCCCTACGCCAACTTTTCCTGGAGCGCGTTCGCCAACGCGAATATCTTGCAGTCGGTTTACCACGCTATGACCGTGAAACTGGACAAGCGCTTCTCTGGGGGGCTGTCGGCGCTGGTATCGTTCACCTGGGGCCGCGCCATTGACCAGTTTTCCGAGATCCAGGCATACGCGGGATCAGTTTCTTCCCTGGCGCAATATGCCCAGCGCATGGACCTGGAGCGCGGCCCGGCAGGTTTCGACCAGACCAGGCGCTTTGTGACGAGCTGGACTTATGAGCTGCCGTTTGGCCAGGGTAAGGCGCTGTTGAACCGCGGCGGTCTGGCGAATCACTTGGCTGGCGGGTGGCAGGCGAATGGAATTGTGACCCTTTCC
>QHXU01000253.1:2018-2555 GCA_003223065.1 Acidobacteriota bacterium
GCGGCGACCGCGGCCAGACAGGCAATTCGGCCACCATGCGCCCGAACCTCAACGCTAATCCCTTGCCTTCCGGGTTCAATCAAACCCTCACCCAGTGGTTTGATACGTCGGCATTCTCGCTGCCGCCGCTCGGAACGCTGGGAACGGCCGGGCGCAACATCCTGCGCTCCACAGGCCAGCGCGCCACGGACTTCTCAGCGTTCAAGAACAACAAGATCGGGGAGCGGATCAACCTGCAGTTCCGGGCGGAGTTCTTCAACCTGTTCTCCAGCAAGTTCTACTTCCCGCTCTTCCCGAACAGTAATTTCTCGGACATCAACTTCAGCAGGTTCTTCGCGAGAACACAGGACAGCGGGGTCCTGTTCAATCCGCGCGTTATCCAGTTTGGCTTGCGGCTGATTATATGACTGGCTGCGTTGTGCGAGGCTGGTATTTTGCTGCAGGCAGGCTTCGGTAAGGTTCGCGTAACTCCTCCTGCGGGTTCTCCACTGGCAGGATTTGCCGCCCGGGAAGGCGTATCGACCGGCACGCATGACG
>QHXU01000253.1:2617-6517 GCA_003223065.1 Acidobacteriota bacterium
CGGTTCGTCGGCCGTCGCGATAGTGAGCCTCGACGTCCTGGCCGTTTCCAGCGAGTTCGTGGTCCGTCTGCGGGAAAGCATCGCTGGCCGTGTTCCCATAGCGCCTGACGCAATTATGATCGCCTGCACCCACACGCATGCCGGGCCGGTCACGATCAGCACTTTTTTCAATCCTGAAGAGTCGGTGGATCCCAAGTACATGGAGTATCTTGGAAGTGCGATTGAGACCACGGTCGCGGTTGCATGGAAACAGCGGTTCGATGCCAGAATCGGGATTGGCTCCGGTCGCATCGAGGGACTAGGTGTGAACCGCCGCACGGCTGATGGGCGCCCGGTCGATGAAGAGATCGGAATCATTAAGGTCGCCGACTCCACCGGGCAGACGCGGGCCGTGCTGTTCAATTACGCCTGTCATCCGACTGTGCTCGGTCCGGACAATCTGCTGGCTTCGGGAGACTTCCCCTCCATGGCGATCGAGCGGATCGAAGATAGGTTAGGATCGAACGGGTTCGCGATGTATGTGAACGGCACTCAGGGGGATATCAGCGTCGGCCACTCCTCCGAACTCAGCGCCATCGGGGTAGTCACGCCTGGCCGCACGTTTGAGCGGGCAACCGAGCTCGGGCAGCGGCTCGGGAACGCAGTCCTGGAGGTGCTTGGGAATATCAAAGTCGAAGATGTCGTTCGGCTGGGCTTTGAAACCATCCAGGTACACCTTCCGCTGAAGCAATACCCGCCGCCCGCAGAGAGTGAAACCGCTCTAGGCGAAGCAGGGGATCGAGTAAAACGACTGGAGAAAAACAGCGATTCTGCTGAATATCGTCAGGCGAAGACTGAGCTGCTCTACCGCTCGATTATCCACTACTACGCCCGAGAGACCGCGAAGTACAAAGACGGCGTGTTGCCGATCGAGTTGCAAGGAATTCGAGTGGGCGATGCGGTGTTTGTGGCGGTGCCTGGTGAAGTCTTCGTCGAGATCGGTCTTCGTGTAAAGCAATTGGCGCCGATTCGCACGTTCATCGCAGGGATCGCGAACGGATACATCGGCTATCTTCCATCCCGGTCCGCGTACGACGCGGGCGGCTACGAGGTCGTGTCGTCCAGGTGCGGACCTGGCTCGGCGGACCGGCTGGTTGAAGGTATGCTGCAACTGGACGACAAGCTTCTTGGCTAATTCATGAACCAGAACAAGCTACGGATCGGGGTTATCGGCCTGGGCATCATGGGAGAGCAATACACGCGCATTTATCAGGCCCATCCGCTCGCCGAAGTTACGGCCGCCGCAAATCGAAGCCCTGCGCGCCTCGAAACAGTTGCGGACAAATACGGAGTCACGCACCGCTACACGGACTACACAGAGATGCTCGCCCGGGCGCCGGTTGATGCGGTTTGCGTGGCCACGCCGGACTTCGCGCACTATGGGCCGGTGAAAGCCGCGCTAGAAGCGGGAAAACACGTTCTCTGCGAAAAACCCTTCACCACGGATCTGGCGCAGGCTGACGAACTATTGCATCTTAGCCGGAGCCGGCCCCGGCAGAAGCTGCAGGTGGCTTTTAATCACCGCTGGCTCGCCGCTTATTATCACGGATTCACGGCCATTGAGAAAGGATCTATTGGCCGGCCGCTGGTGGGGTATGCACGCAAGAACGACACTATCTGGGTCGCCGCGGAAATGATCAACTGGGCGGCCCAGACAACGCCCATACACTTTCTCGGATCACACGATATCGACCTGATGCGCTGGTTCCTCGGCAGCGAACCCGTCGAGGCCCATGCCTACGGGTCCAAAGGCGTGCTCGCCGCGCGCGGTGTGGACACGTACGACGTGATCCAGGCGCAAGTAAAATTCGAGAGTGGCGCTTTTGCGACATTCGAGTCGTCCTGGATCTATCCGAACAGTTTTCCCACAATCGTCGACTCCTTCGTGGAGGTGATCGGCAGCGCCGGCCACATTCACTTCGACCGCAAGCGCGAGTCCATCGAAATGAGCACGGAGGAGCGATTCACGTACCCCAAGACGTTCTTGACGCATGAGGTGTTCGGTAAATTGCGCGGGGCTTTCGTCGAGTGCCTGAATGATTTTGTCGACTCGGTGCTTGGGGACGTGGCGCCGAAAGTGACGGCGTTGGACGGGCGCCAGGTGACGGCCGTACTCGACGCGATTTCACGATCGCTCGTGAGCGGCCAAAAGTGCAGCGTTACGCCGGTCGGGATGTTGCAGACGACCTGATTCTCGTTAGCAGTCATGCATCAGACGCTCCATCTTGCCGACCATCTGGTCATTGCCGGCTACTTCGTTTTGCTGGCATCGATCGGCATTTACTTCTGGAAGCGCATGCGCCAGGTGAGGGACTTTTTCACCGGGGGCAATACGATCCCGTGGTGGCTCGCTGGGGTTTCTTTCTATCTCACCGCCTTCAGCGCGTTCACCTTTGTTGCTTACTCCGAGATGGCGTACCGCTACGGCCTCGTTGCGCTGACCTTGGTCTGGAGTTCCGCCGTGGCAATGCTGGTGGGGACGATCTTCCTGGCGGGCCGCTGGCGCCGCGCCCGCATCATCAGTCCAACCGAGTTTCTGGAAGCACGTTACAACCGGCAGATCCGTCAAGCAGTCGCCTGGGCGGGCCTTCCTCTCAAGATTATCGACGATGGGCTGAAGATCTATGCCACCGGCATCTTTGTGTCCGCCGGCCTCGGTTACGACCTGAAGGCAAGCGTAGTGGTAAGCGGCAGTGTGATGGTGCTGTACACGTTCATGGGCGGACTCTGGGCCGTCGTCGTCACCGATTACATTCAATTCATCATTTTGACGCTCGGGGTGGCGGTACTTTTCCCGCTGGTGTTTGCCAACTTGAACTCGATCTCGTCGCTCGGCCAAGGTGCGCCAGCCGGCTTTTTCTCGCCGATTCACGCGCCATTTTCTCCGCTGTACGTTTTCGCCTTCTACCTTTTGATTCTTCTGAGCTACAACGGAAACTGGGCTTTCGCACAGAAGTTCTACTCCGTGCGTGACGAGCGCGCGGCGCGCAACGCGGGTCTGCTGGCGACAGCCCTGAAGATTGCCGGCCCGCCTTTGTTTATTCTGCCGGCCATGGCCGCGCGTACACTCATGCCCGAGTTGCTTGACGCGCCAAATTCTCCGCAATACACCTACGCGGCGCTGTCTCTCCGGTTCCTCCCGGCCGGACTAATGGGCTTGATGATCGCGGCGATGTTCTCAGCGACCATGTCCACGTTGAGCGGCGATTATAACGTTATGGCGAGCGTGCTCACGGAAGACATTTACCACCGGCTAATCGACCAAAACGCCGGCCAGAAGCGGCTGGTGGTGGTGGGGCGTCTGACTACGCTGCTCGTGGGCACCATCACCGTGGGGATCGGCGTATTACTGGTGGGCACCGCTGCCAAAGGACTATTCGAAATCATGGTGACGCTCTTCGGTCTCTTTGTAGGACCCATGCTGATTCCCATGCTGGCGGGCCTGCTCAGCCGCCGGATCTCGTGGCGCGGAGCAGCGGCGGGGAGTGTCGCGGGTTTCGCGGCGGGCTTTGGCTTCTTTCTGTACAAGAATCTCGTGCTCTCCGGGCGGCCGGCCATCGATCCGAACTGGGTCCGCTACGATTTCGAAGCTATCAGCATTCTGGCAAGCTTCGGCGCGACGCTCATCGTTATGTTGCTGGTGACAGTGCTGGAGCGAAGCAGCCCGGAAGAGCGCGACAGGACCGCGGCATTTTTCGCACGACTCCAGAGGCCTATCGATCTGAGCAATGCGGATGCACCAGCGCGAATCGAAAACTTCTCACCCTTCCACATCATGGCCTGGATCACCATCGCTGCGGGTGTGATGCTCTGGGGTGCTGCCGCTGTCCGGCCCAGCGGGCTGGGGGGCGCGATCAATTT
>QHXU01000253.1:6622-7222 GCA_003223065.1 Acidobacteriota bacterium
GTTCTGGCTGGCCGTCCGCAAGGGCCGGAGTGAACGTATTTCAGGACAGAGGTTCTCCCCATGCGAAATAGCCCGCTCATCCTGGCTGCAATTCTGACATGTGTTGGCACTCAAGCGGAGCCGAGCCAGCGGGCTGTATCCGCGTATACATGGACGGAGGACTTCCAAGGCGATAGTCTCGGGCAGTTTGCTTCCTATCCGCCAGTGCAGGATGTCGGCTACGATCCTTCGCTGTCTCCGACCACTGAATTCGGCGCTCGCGGCGGCCGCGCGTTGATGCGAATCTTAAAGCCCACACGAGCCGGAAAGGAGAGGTTCGGATTCATCCGCCGGCTCGACCTCTTGACCGCGGAACACGCACATTTCAATTTCGCGTACTGGATTAACAACGTGAGCCCGGGAGATCTGCTCGAGATCGGCATCGATGGTGCGGATGGTAAGCGCTATACGACCACGATTGGCATCGAACCCGGAGGCGGTTGGCGGACGGTGCAGGTAACATTCGCGCAGCTGCTGGACGATGGGGGTCGCCCGGCAGCGATTCACACTGGAAGCAAGGCGCTGTTTATCGTCGCCAACCTTCCGCACGCGGACCCGGAT
>QHXU01000253.1:7249-7803 GCA_003223065.1 Acidobacteriota bacterium
GCAGCGCGGGAAATGCGATTCGACGTGAAGACGCCGAGCGGCTTATGGATCGCGCACTGGCCCGAACTCTTCAGCAGTGTCAGCTCTGAAGTAGGGCAGCCTGTTCCTATAGAGGCCGCGGCGCCTTTGCCGCTGAGAAAGGCGGAATGCGTTGTAAAAGATCAGGACGGCCGGATTATTGGCAACCAGCCGCTCTATGACGACTCCAGTCACGGAGACCGAAATGCGCGGGACGGAGTGTGGTCGAACAACTCCGTGTTGAGCCGTGAAACGGGCGGCCCGGGCGTGTACTATTTGCAGTTGCGTGGAATTGCTGAAGACGGCAGGAGCATTTCCACGGAGCTGCGCCTTCTGCGCCCGACTTCGCGGGCATCAGCGCATCCGCGGCTGTTCTTCGGCCGCGAGGATCGCGACAAACTGATCGCACGCATGCGCGATCCGAAGTATGCCGGGATCTGGCGCGGCCTGGAGGAACGAGCCAGGGCCTCCCGGAATACACGTGATGTCGTTCCAGGGTCAGCCATTTTCGCGATGCTTGATCCGGTCCACCTCCT
>QHXU01000253.1:7953-13240 GCA_003223065.1 Acidobacteriota bacterium
TGCGCAATGGAACACCTGGGCGCCGCCTTGGTTCCAGGCGCATGGCCAGCATACGTACTATCCAGCAGGGCTTCTCGCCGCACAGACAGCATTCGGCTACGACCTTCTTTATGACGAACTCTCGCCGAACGAACGTCAACTTGTCCGGAAGGCGCTTCTAGAATACGGAATCGCACGAGCTTATCGCGAATACGTACTCGACAACCGCATCTTAGCGAATACCAGCAACTGGCTCGCGCACACCGTCGGCGGTGCGCTGATTGGCTCTGCCGCCATGTGGAACGACGAACCCGTCCCTGAGCTTGCACTGTATACCAACGGGTTGCTCAAGAAACTCGAAGAGCATCTGGCAGCCAGCTATCTCGGAGACGGCAGCTACGGTGAAGGTATCAGCTATCAGGAATTCGATCTGGAGACGACCACGGTTGCCCTGATAGCACTCGAACGCGTATTCGGTTTCAACTACTGGGACCGTTCGCACGTGAAAGACTCGCTGTGGTATCCGATATCGACGCTCGCCAAACCGATCAGCGGCAGTCTGGATATGGGAGACACTCATTACCCGGCGGGGCACAGTATCGCCCCGGTCGTCGCACGGTCGCGCAACCCTGTGTTTCGTTGGTTTTATGATCTCCTCGATCATAATTCGCTCCATGACTTCCTCTTCGCGGACTTCTCACTCCCAAGCCAACCTCCCGACGCTCCCGGATCGCGCTACTTTCCGCAAAAAGGAGCCGTCGTGTTCCGCACCGGCTGGGGAGAAGACGATGCGATTCTTCTTTATCGCGCGGGACCAAACTTCAACCACAACCACGCCGACCAGGGATCCTTCCTGATTCGAGCACTGGGAGAGGAGCTGGTTACTGAGGGAGGCTACGCAGATTACTACAAGGATCCTTACTACGACAGCTATTTCAAGCAAGCGATCGGGCACAACACGGTGCTGGTGGATCACGATCCGGAGAGCCAGGAAATAGCCGGTACTCTGGGATCGCTGAGCGGCTATCCGAAAATCACAGACGTTATCCTCAGCCGCTCCTTTGATTCGTTGAGCAGCGAATTGCAGCAGGTCTACCGGGACCGTCTTCGACGCTTCTGCCGGCGAGTGCTGTTCGTCAAACCGGAATATTTTGTGATTTACGACGAGCTGGCCGGTAATCGCGAGCCTGCGCAATTTGATTGGCTCTTGCATCTGCCGGACCGGGCGCGTGTCAAGGCTGATGGCTCAATCTCACTGTATAGGGGCAGCAAGTCGACGCTGGCCGTACAAAAGCTGCTTCCCGCCGACGCAGCCGTGCATGTGGAAAATGGTCACCTCCGATATTCGACGTTTAACCCGGCCGCACCTCCGTCGCCGCCAGAGCAACCCGCGATCCTGGAGTTGAGCACGAAAGCTCCTGTCACACGGACCGCGTTTCTTGTAATCTTGGCGCCCACTCGCACCGAAGAGGACGCTCGCAAATTTACGTCGGCACTTCAGCCGATCGATAACTCCTCCTGGGCGGGTTTCGAGAGCCGGGGCGAACGGGACGACCTGCTGCTGTTCCTCAAGCCAGAGCCGCCGCGGGAGGCGACCTACGGGGAATGGTCGACTGACGCGGCAGTGTGGTTCCATCGGCGAGTGGCGAATCGCGATAACATCCTGGCTGCCCAGACAGTCACGACACTAAAGCGCAGCGGACGTGTTTTGTTCGCCGCTGACAAAGCTGTTAGCTTTGTCGCTGAGTACCGAGGCGATCAGATCGAGGTCACTGTGAATTCTCGAGAGCAAGCCAGAGTGGAGATTGCAAGAACCAACGGCGAACTGGCCGGGATTACGGTTGCAGCCGGGCAGCAGACTGTTACGGTTCGCTAAGGCTACGATGATGACTCGAAGGCAGTTCGTCCCTTCAGTACTTCTCGCATCCAGCGCAGCTTCCGGGGCTCCGCAGAAGCCTGCCGGCAGAAGCGAGTTTGACTACATCGACTGGAGCTGGGAAGCGTGGCGTAACATCACCCACGAGAATCGTACACAGCAGGCCACCGAACAAAGCGGCAAAGCTGAGCTCATCACGCTGGTGCCCAAAACCAGAGATGCTTGGCCAGAGCGTCGCGAATCGTTTGCTCAGGTTCTCAACGTTTTTCTAGGCACGCAGCCCGGCGCGAAACCGGCGCTCGCGCCGAAGGTTATCGAGGAGAGGAGTGAAGACGCTTACACACGCCGCAAGCTCCTCTATCAGTCCGAGGCCGGCGAGTGGGTGCCGGCTTACTTGCTCGTTCCGAACAAACTTCGCGGGCGCGCGCCCGTGGTGCTGTGCCCGCATCAGACCACACAGGCAGGTAAAGACAGCCCGGCGGGCCTCGCCGATGACCCACACCTCCACATGGCAGTTCATCTGGTGAGGCGCGGATACGTATCTTTCACCTGGGACGCTTTGTGCTTCGGTGAGCGCCACAATCCTGGAAGCGGACATTACGGCGACTCGATTCCGTTCTACCGAAAGCACCCGGAGTGGTCCCTGATGTCCAAGATGGTTTGGGATCTTAGCCGCGGGATCGATTACCTGGAGACCCTCGACCTCGTCGATCCGACCCGCGTCGGCTGCATCGGGCACTCGCACGGCGCGATCACCACGTTGTTTGCCATGGCTTTTGAGTCCCGCATTGTTGCGGGCGTGAGCAACTGTGGATTCGATACCTTTCGGATAGACGGAAACGTATGGCGCTGGTCGCGCGCAACGGCGCTACTGCCACGTCTCGGTTTTTACATCAGTAGCCCTTATCTCACGAATAGTTTCTATCGAGCCGTGCCGGATTCGGAGGTGATTACGACGCCGTTCGATATGCACCAACTGCTGGCGCTTATTGCGCCTCGGGCCCTGATGCTCACAACCTCAGACGAAGATTTCGTATTCCCGAACGGAGGCTGGAGCGCCAGGCTGTCTCTAGCCCGCCTCCAGCCGCTCTACGATCTTCTTGGCGCCGGCGACCGTCTCGCCAGCTATTATTTCAACGCGGGTCACAGCTTCCCGGAAGGCGCGTCAAGCCGCGCTTACGCCTGGCTCGATCGGTGGTTGAAGCCTTGAGCCATGGAGGTGATCCTCGTTGATGGCTTCGGGCTTCACTTGTTCCCGCCGCGCAACCTCGCCATTGCGGTAGGTAAGTGGTCGCTTTTCAGAACCTGATACAGTAGGCACCAATGCGCCGGCTGCTTCTACTCGCGGCCCTTGCGTCTCCCTTGGCCGCACAATACACGCTCTACACCTGCATGGCGATCACCAAGGAGTATGTCGTCGGCGCGAAGTTGCCGCCCAGCGGCCTGTTCCTCAGGTCCGCTGCCGGCGAGTGGCGGCACACCGGCTATGATCACCCGTTCTTGTTCGCATTGGATTACGACCCACGTGATCCGGCGACCCTCTACCTTGCCGCTGGAAACGGTCTCATTCGGGCATCCGATCATGGCAAGAAATGGAAGATTCTGACCGGCAGCGATGTCACCGAACTGCGCGATGTTGCGGTGGATCCCAATACGCCCGATACCATTTACTTTGCGCACAGCGCGGGGATTCGTGTCAGTCGCGACGCGGGACGTACCTGGCAGGAACTCAGCGCTGGTCTGCGCCGCAAGTACACCGAGGCAATTCGTGTCGACCGCGAACGCCCCGGCATTCTGTTGGCTGGAACCGAAGAAGGCATCTTCCGCAGCGAGGATCGAGGCAAAATATGGCGGCTTGCGGGAGCCGCTGGGTTTCAGGTCATGCACATAGAGCAATCGCCGAAGGATGGTTGCTACTGGCTGGCCACTACCCAAGGCGGTGGCCTCTTTGCATCCAAAGACTGTGGCCGCAGCTTCGAGAACCAAGGGAACCTGGGTGTTGGCAGAAACCTGTACGACATTGCGTTTGACCCGGCGAACCCGAACCGCATCGCCGTTGCCGGCTGGGGTTTCGGCGTCGCCCTCTCGGAGGACGGCGGCAAGAGGTGGCAGTTTCGCAATTCGGGACTGCCACGAACCGACGTCTGGAGCGTGGGTTTCGATCCCGGCAATCCTGGCCGGCTCTACGCCAGCGTGCACGAAGAGGCGGTCTATGTCAGCGGTGACGGCGGCGCCTTTTGGATCAAGGATGGCGGGGAAGGTAGCGTGGTCACTCGCATGAAGTTCGTCCCGGAGGCGATGAAGTGATGAAGCGCACCACAGCTCTAGTCCTGCTGTCCGCTTTGTCTCTTGCCGCGCAGCCCCAATCCTTCCAGCAACGCATGGGCGCGGTGATCGATGCCTACGCGCACCCCAAAGGTTCCGGCGATCCGGGGTATGCCACCATCGCGGCCAGGCTTTGGCGGCGCGAAGACGCCGGCTGGTGTTCCCGCCGGTTGGAGCAACTGCTCGCTGCTGGCCCAACCGGGGACATGTTCTGGATGTTCCCGGTGACTGCCATCGCTTACCTGGATCGCGGACAGCTATCGGATTCCGCCCGGCGTGCGCTGAGGCGCGCATGGCAGACCTACATGCCCTACCGCGGCGACACCGAGAATCATTGGCTGCTCTATTACACCTGCCTCTACTTGATGGCGCAGATGTGGCAGGACCAAGGAGGGGATCAGTGGTACACCGGCAAATCCTCCGAAGAAAACCTGAACGAAGCGCGGCAATGGATCGAGTCCTGGGTACGGCTGACCACCACGCGAGGGCAAGGAGAATACGATTCGCCACATTACATGGGCGTCTTCCTGCTCCCGATGTCTTATCTTTCCGCCTGGGCCAAAGATCCGGCCATGCAGAAGCGCGCGACCATGATGCTGGACTATCTCATCGCCGACTATGCTCCCGAGAATCTGGACGGGCTCTTCATCGGCGCTCATTCGCGGATCTACGATGCCCAACTGTTGGAGAAATGGGCCGGTGTGTCCAGCGACTTTGGATGGCAGTGGTTCGGACTGGGGCGCCCCGTCGACCCTCCGGATAGTTACTTGCTCTACTATCTGCTCGCCAGCGCGTATGAGCCACCGGAAATTCTGCGCCGCATCGCCACCGATCGTTCTCAACCCTATACGCACTATGAGCGCAAGAGGACCCGCAACCGGTGGCGCTTCAACGACGAACTGCATGGGCCGGTTTATAAGACCACCTACGTGCGTCGCGAATATGCCGTCAGTTCAGATCAGGGTGGCATCCTGCAGCCCATTCAGCAACACTCGTGGGGAGTGACCTGGGCGGTGCCGGATCCCCGTGGCGTGCACAACACGCTATTCGCACTGAACCCGCATTCGTCGATCCGCGAGTTGCAAACATATTTTGTCTTCGGTCCGG
>QHXU01000254.1:0-1540 GCA_003223065.1 Acidobacteriota bacterium
AGGTGCCTCCGCGCCGCCGGCTGTGCGGAGCCGGCGAATCGCGCCGGTTTAGCTGGGGCCGCTCCGGCGTCTCCAACTGCGCCAGCGTGGATTTCAGTTTTGCGCGCGAGGAAGTGAGATCCTGGAGCAGCTCCACATCAAAATCGAAATGAATGAGGAACGCTTCGTCCTTGCCCTCGCGCAGCACCTGGTCCACGAAGTGGCTGCTTGCGTTGCGCTCCTCACCGAGGACCCGCCGCTGGCTCATGCTCGTGTCCACGAGCAAGCCGAGCGTGAGCGGCAGGTCAGTTTCCCGCGCAAAGTAGCGGATGGTCTGGGCGCGGCCCTCTTCCTCCAGGAGGAAATCGTCCTTGTTGAGAGTTTTTACAATCTGGCCGTGCGTGTCCCGGACCGTGGCAAGCACATTCACGACTTTTACGCCGGCGGAGAAGCTTGGTGTGTCCTGCTGGCCACGCAGGACCCGGCCGGCGGGCAAAAGCGATATCGCGGTTTGGAGCAGCCTGCGTCTGGAGAAGGTGTGATCTGGCGAGTCCACTCCTTCAAAACGATGCCCGGTGAGGGCAGCAGGTTACATCAAAGAAGCCGGCTACGGGCTGGGCGAACTCGAAGCCTAAGTGTTCTTCACCTCTTTTTCGACCATTTCGGCGAAAAAGTCAATATCCCGTACCGTGCTGTAGATGTGCGGAGTAACGCGGATGCCGGTGTATTCCTCGTGCGGCATTAAGGCGGTCATGATGTTGTATTTGTTCCACAGCGAATCGTGCATCTGCCGGGCATCGACGCCGTTGAAGCTCAGAAATCCGATGCCGCAGGACTGCGCCGGGTCCTGGCTGTGAAGGATCTTGCATTTGGGATTCTGCGCCAGGCGGTTTGCCCAACGGTCGCGGAGGTAGCGGAGCCGCGCGGATTTACGTTCGATCCCGATGTTTTCGTTAAACGTCAGGGCCACGCTGATGGCGTCATGGTTCGCCGCCGGATGCGTTCCGATTTCCTCAAACTTACGGATGTCGTTATCCTGCCGGGGGCTGGAGGCCATCAGCGCCCAGGTATTCGCAATGCGCGACTTCCGCACATAGAGGAAGCCGGTCCCGATGGGCGCGCAGGTCCACTTGTGCAAGCTCACGCCGTAGTAGTCGCATTCGAGATCGGAGAGCTTGAACGGAAAGTGATTGAAGGCGTGCGCTCCGTCGACGATCACCGGAATATTCCGCGCGTGGGCCATCTGGCAGATCCTCTTGATGGGGAAGATCTGGCCGGTGCGGTTCGTGATGTGACATACAAGGATCACTTTGGTCTTCGGCGTCACGGCCTGCTCGAAACGCTGGTATAGATCGTCCATGCTGGGAGGCGGCACAGGGAAGGAAATCATCTTCAGCACAATGCCCTCGCGACGCTCCCGCTGGCGGAAGGTTGTCAGCATCCGGGGATAGTCCTGATTGGTGGTCAGCACCTCATCACCGGGCTTGAGATCGATGCCGTACTGCGCGTTCTCGAGCGATTCGCTAGCGTTGCGCGTGATGGCGATCTCTTCCGGATCGCA
>QHXU01000254.1:1602-5601 GCA_003223065.1 Acidobacteriota bacterium
CCCATGTCGCTGTAGTCCAGATACCGGCGCATGGCATCCTGCACCGGCCGCGGCGCGGGACTTACGTGGCCGTTGTTTAAATTGATGATATTTCTATCTATCGTGAAGGCGTTGCGGATTTCGGCCCAGTAGTCTTCGTCGGCCGCCACGTCTTCCGGAGTCTTGCCCTTGAGCGAACTGTCGGCGGCTGCGACGCGTTGTATGGCATTGTCCTGGAAGGCTGCCGCGGCTGTTCCAGCAGCCAGTAAGAAGTTTCTGCGATTCATGAATATGGCCTCCTTAGGCGCAGGTTCCCCGGCCCGGAGTGTAGCACAACTGGAAGATCGGACGGAACGCGGGTCAGCGCCGGCTCGCCGGCGGGATGATGCCGTTCATACGCGCATATACCACCATCTGGCCATAATGATCGAAGGTGTGGGAGACCGTGAGCACTGCCAGGGAAGCTCGCGGGACCTGATTGTTTCCAAAAGGCGATTTGACCGTCCCCGTGAGATTCTGGGCGGTGAGCGTATCCATCGCCTTGTGGGCGTACGCGAACGCGTCGCGCAAATACTTCACGATTTCGGCCTTGGTCTTGAGCGAGGCAGGCCCGTTTTCACTGGCGCCCATGTCAGTGGGATTCTTTTCGCCGAGCACGCTGGCGGAGACGGCATAGAGAACGGCCGCAACGTGGGATGCCTGCTGGCCGAAAGTCCGGACACCTTTGAACTCGCCGTGAGTCGGCGCGAAATCGAACTTTTCAGCAGGCATGGCTTCGGCAAGCGGGACGATCTCGCTTTCGACGCCTGCGAGCTGCTGGTCGAACAACTTGCTGACCGGCGCGCCGGGGGAATCGGCCGGCATGGCGGTGACCGAAAAGAGTATCGCAAGAAAGAACACACATAACGACCGGCTCATGGATAGTCTCCTTTTTTCATCTGTCCTCGGTGACCGCCAAAGCAGGAACAGGTGTATCCGGTTTCAGCGGCGGCTTTCGTCTGTGCCACTCCGTCGCACGCTCATACGCGCCGGCCAGCGCCAGCACCTTGCCTTCAGAGAATCGCGGGCCGGCGATCATTAGCCCGACGGGAAGCCCGCCGGAAGTGAAACCACACGGCACCGAAATGGCGGGGATTCCATAAATGTTGAATTGCCCGGTGTTCTCCAGCTCGGGATTCCGCGGCTTATCGCTCTCTTCGCGTTTGATGGAGGCGTCGATGGTACGCGGGGTTCGACGCCGCGTGGGCAGCAAAACCAGGTCGAAGTCCGAAAACGCATCGTCGATGGTGCGCCGTATGAGCTCCAGTTTCCACCGCGCGCGAATGTAATCGGCGGCTTTCAGATTCCCACCGTTCGACAGCGCGCGCCGGGTGGGGATCTGGTAGCGCCCGCTGCCCCGGGCGAAGAACTCCTCGTGATACGCGTAACTCTCCCCTCCCAGGCCCAGGTTTCCGACCGCCGGCAGCACTACGTCCTTCACACTTTTTGTCATTTTAGCCAGCACGCCGATCGCTTCCTCAACAGCCTTGGCCACATCGGCGTCCAGAAGATCGAAAAAAGGAGCCCGCGGGATTCCGAGGCGCAAGCCGGCGACCGGTTGTTTCATCGCCGCGACATAGTCCTCATTGGGATGCTCAATGCTGGCGATATCCAGCTTGTCGTAGCCGGCCAACGCGTTGAGCATCACGGCAGCGTCTTCCACCGTGCGGGTCAGCGGCCCGCAATGGTCCAGCGACAGTGTCAGGGGAATGATCCCGCGAATGGAGACCAAGCCGTAGGTCGGCTTCAGACCCACGGTTCCGCAAAACGATGCCGGAGTGCGGATGGATCCGCCCGTGTCCGTGCCCAGCGCGCTGTAACACAAGTCCGCCGCAACCGCCGCAGCGGAGCCGCCAGATGACCCGCCCGGATTCCGATCCAGCGCCCAGGGGTTCCGGACCGGCCCAAAGTAGCTGGTGGCCGACGTGCCTCCCATCGCGAACTCGTGCAGATTCGTCTTGCCGATGCAGATTGCGCCGGCTGCCTTCAACCGGCGCGCTACCTCGGCGTCTTCCTGGGGCACGCGGTCGTCGAAGACGGCGCTGGCCGCCGTGGTCCGAATGCCTGCCGTATCGATGTTGTCTTTCAAAGCGATGGGGATCCCGTGCAGCTGGCTTCGCAATCTGCCGGTTCTTTGCTCCACCTCGAGTTCGTGCGCCTGCGCGAGCGCCCGCTCCCGTGTCACGGTAATGAAGGCGTTCAGCTTGGGATTATATGTGTCGATACGCGCCAGGCAGGCTTCGACCAGCTGCGTAGGCGTCACCGCCCGGGAGCGGATCCGCGCGGAGGCCTCGGTTAGACTCAGCGCTGCCAGTTCTTCCGAGCCTTGACCTCGCGCCGCGAGCGCACCCGCAATAGAAAGGGCAAATCCGCGTCGAGTCATCTCCTGCATAGACTACTAGATTATTCGATGGCGTGCTCGCCGTTATAGGATGTTAGGTATGTTGGCACTGGCCTTCAGCAAGCGATGAAATTGGTTCCAGTTGAGAAGGCGTCCTCATGCGTCTGAGCGAGGTCGCCGGCCTCGGGGGCGCCGCCGTGCGCCGTGATGGTGAGTTTCAGAATCTCGGTTTTCTCTCGGACAAACAGGATGGCATGCTTCTGTTCCTGGAGAGCCCGCGGTTTGCTCGGGCAGTCGGGCGAAACGGCGGCGTCCGCGCCATCCTGACCACGCCGGAACTGGCGGAAACCATCCCGGCGCGGCTGGCGCTGGCCGTGTGCGAGCAGCCGAGGCTGGCTTTCGCGGCGATTCATAACGCTCTGGAGGAAACCGGATTCTACTGGGAAGAATTCGCGACAGTGATTGATCCCCAGGCGCAGGTGCATCCGACGGCGTGGATAGCGCCTAAAAACGTGCGCGTGGCGCGGAATTCGATAGTGGGCCCGCATGCGACGATCCTGGAGCGGAGTGTGATCGGCGAAAGCGTAAACGTTGGCGCCGGCGCAGTACTCGGCGGCGTGGGATTCCAGACGGTGCGGACGAATCAGGCATGGGTGGAAATGCGGCATGCCGGCGGCTTGACGGTGTGCGACGGGGTCCATATTCTGCCTGGGGCGGTAATCGCGACGGGGTTGTTTCGCGATAGCACCGAGCTTTCGTCCGAGGCACGCGTCGGCTCCCAGGCATTCATCTCGCACGGAGTACGGCTCGGCGAGCGCGCCTTTGTCGGGCATGGAGCCGTGGTGAACGGAAACGTGGCGATCGGCAAAGAAGCGTGGGTGGGGCCGGGCGCGGTAATCGCCAATAACCTCGAAATCGGCGACCATGCATTTGTGAGCCTGGGCGCGGTGGTCATTCGCAACGTGCCGGCGGGTGTGCACATAAGCGGCAACTTCGCGAAGTCACACCGGGGGCTGCTGCGTTCTCTCGCGCAATCGGCCGGCTAAGCGCGATGCGAGTACTGCTTACCAACAACACGCTCGCGAACAGAGCAGGCACCGAACTCTATGTGCGCGATGTCGCGATCGAACTGCTCCGTCGTGGACATCATCCGGTGGCGTACAGCACGCATTTAGGCCCGGTGGCGGAGGAACTGCGGGCGGCAACGGTGCCCGTGATCCGCAGCCTCGACTGCCTCGGTGAACCTCCCGACATCATCCACGGCCACCATCACTACGACACGCTGGCAGCCATGACGTGGTTTCCCGTGGCGCCGGCCGTCTATTTTTGCCATGGCTGGCTTCCTTGGGAGGAAGCGCCACTGCACTTTCCACGGATTTTGCGATATGTCGCGGTGGACGAGCTTTGCCGCGAGCGTTTGATTGCGGAGGGCGGGATCGCGGCGGACCGGATCGATCTGATCTTGAATTTTTTCGACGAAAGCCTGTTTCCACGCAGGGAGCCGCTGCCAGCCTGGCCGCGCAAGGCTCTTGTCTTCAGCAACACGTTCGATGAAAACTCGGATCTGCCGGTCTTGCGAAAGGCCTGCGAGCGATGTGGAATCGAGCTTCACGCCGTTGGCATCGCGATGGGGAACTCGC
>QHXU01000254.1:5714-10990 GCA_003223065.1 Acidobacteriota bacterium
GGGGCGGATTGGGCCGATGGTGACCAGCGAGAACTTCGCTGCGCTGCGGCTGCTCAATGTCGGCTTTCGAAGTCTGTCCCTTCCGCTCGAAGAGGATTTGCTTGTTGCGGAAATTCAGCGCTATGATGCCGCTGATGCCGCAGCGGTTTCGAGGCTGGTCCGTGAGAACTGTGAGTTGAAGGCGGCGGTCGACCGAATCGTGAACGTTTATGAACGGGTGATTGAGGAAGCTCGAGACGGTCCGGTCGCGACTGCGTTGGAATGCGGCCGAGCGGTGACACGGTATCTGGAGCAGTCGGCGGAGCAGTATAAGCGTTCAACGCTCGCCGAGGAGCGGCTCCGCTGGATTCAACGGTGCGCCGCTGCCGAGCGCGCCCTTGCTGAAAAGCAGACCGAAGCAGTGAAGGCCGGCCGCGAGCTTTCTTGCGCCAAGAACCTGTTGGCAGAACGCGACAGGCAGTTAGCTTTGCTCCGGCGCGAGAATGCGGAGATGCGGGCCTCCGCGACCTGGCGCTGGACGCAAGCGGTGTTAGGGAGTTGGCCTGTAAAGCGCATGCTCGGGCCGTTCATCCGGGCAATCGCGAATCGTTCGCAGCGGGCGGTGGCATTACAGAGAGATGCGGCAGCTCGTTAGGGTATGATGCGACTGGCCGCGATGGAATGACCAAACCAGCGCTAAAACAGCGGAATTTCAATCAACCTATATCAGCCGCCGCTCCACCACACCGGCTCCTTCCGTTGCTTCTGGCGTTATTCATCGGAAGCGGCTGCGCGGCGTTGATCTATGAGGTGGTCTGGCTCCAGTTGCTGCAACTGGTGATCGGGTCGTCCGCGGTTTCGCTCGACGATTGGCGCTCGGCTGTTGCCAGATGCTTTTGACGGCGGGGGTCGCATGGTCGGCTTACATGCTCGCCGATTCCCTGCCCTAGTGGCCGATCAACCCGATGCTTTCCACGAGCCCATGGTTCAACTTTCAGCTCGACCTGGTGCGCTGCTTGTGGACGATCCTCCCGGCGCCGCTCCTATGGGGCGCGAGTTTTCCGCTTGCGCTCGCCGCCCTTGCGTCGGGCGACACCAATGAAGGCGGGTACGACGTGGTTCTGCTGGGCCAGAACGGCGTGACGAAGATCGATCTGGACGCGCTCGAAGAACGGCTGGAGCGCGCCGATCACTCACCGGTTCTCAGATCGATGCGTTCAGTGGGATTCCGGTCGGCGATCGATCTGCTCTCGACATACGCAGGGCGGGCCGCCGATTTGCGGCCATGGCTGGAGCGCGCGGAAATCAACCGCGATCTGAACTTACGGCTGCAATACCTGGCGGGGATGGGCGTCAACTCCAATCAATCCGCGGCAATTTACGACCAGATGCTGCTCTACCGCAGGTTTCCGAAAGATCTCTTTGCCGGCTCGGATGAGCGACTGCAGGCGTTTCAAATGGCGCTCGCGCTAACCGGGCCGGGCCAGTGAATCAGCGAGGCACTGAGCTCACGCCTCGCGTTAGCGCCGTAAGCCTTGAATAACCCCAGCGTAACCCGGTGTTAATGCCCAATGGCAGAACCGACGATATACCTTTGGGATTCACCCTTAACGAGCGAGGTATGAAAACAGGAGCGGACAAGCGGCGGCATGCAAGGTTGAAGCAGTCTCCGAAGGATTTAGCGATTCTGGTGGATGACGGATCGGGAAAGGTACAGAGATTCAACGCAACACTAATCGACTCCACGCCGGAAGGCGTCGGGATTGAGTGCGCTGTTCCCTTGGAAGTGGGCCTCAGGGCCACGGTGGTTGGACATCAGTCGGCGCCGGATTCACCGGGGGTCCGCCAGAGCGCCAGGGTCGCGTGGTCTACAGCGGTCAGGCCGGGCGTTTTTGTCATCGGGCTTCATCTCGACAGCAGACGGCGAGAGTCTTCCCAGTCGCCAAACGGCAATGAGCCGGAGACGCCCCTTGACTATTACGACCTCCTCGAGGTGAGTGACAAAGCCACTCCAGATACGATTCACCGCGTGTACCGGATGCTGGCGCAGCGCTATCACCCCGACCATCCGGAGACCGGGGACGAGAAGGTCTTTAAGGATCTGCTCGCGGCTTACCGGGTTCTCAGCGATCCGGAACAGCGGGCGGCGTATGATGTCCAGCGCCACGTGCGAAATGGGCGCCGCTGGGTGATTTTCGACTCAGCCGAAGCGGCCCGGGGCCCCGAAGCCGAGAAGAGAAAGCGCCACGGCATTCTCGGATTGCTTTATACGAAGCGGGTGAATCAGCCCGGCCAGCCTGGCATGGGCATCCAGGAGCTTGAGGAGTTGCTGGGGTGTCCACGCGAGCAGCTCGAATTCAGCCTCTGGTACCTAAAAGAAAGCGGGTTCGTTGTCCGGACCGATAATGGCCGCTACAGCATCACTGTCAAAGGAGCCGATGAAGCCGAGAAGTCAGGCGCCTTCGGCGCGAGACAAGACCGGCTGTTGCCGGCGGCGGGTACTTCTTAGGTCAGGGCCTGTCCAAGCGCTAATGGACGAAATACACGTTTAATGCCCGGTCGACATCGTGCTTTTCAAGCGTGGGGGGACGTTGCTCAAAGGCCGCGATGCCGCGGACGAGCGCTGCCAGGTCGGCCGGGAAACATGCGCGGAGTGCGTCCCCAGCGTGTTTCAAGCACTCCCGCGATATGTATTCTTCCATTTCGGGAGGGCACGGCAACTGGTGCTGCTGACAGACGCGCCGTAACAGTTCCCTGAACAAATCCTCACTCATATCCTCGATCTTGATCTTGTTCTTGAGCCGGCGCATGAAGGCGTCCTCGGCCAAATCGCTGAGCGGCAGATTGGTTGCAAAAACGACCAGCAGTTCGAAGGGAATCTCGAAGCTCACGCCGGACCACAATGAGAGCACATCGGTGCGGCGGTCCATGGGCACGATCCAGCGATTGAGCAGTTCTCGCGGCGTGATGCGCTGCCGTCCGAAGTCGTCGATCAGCAGGATTCCGTTATTCGCTTTCATCTGAAGAGGCCCGATGCAGACGCGGGTGACTTCATCCACCCGTGCATCCAGCATCTCGGCGCGCATTTCGCCGCCAACCTTGACCATAGGCCTGCGGCAGAGCACCCATCGAGGATCTGCGCCGGCCGGCTGTTTTTGTTCCGCACGGTGAATCAACGGGTCAAAAATAGTCAGGATCTGGCCGGACACCTCGATGGCGTATGGGACGTACACAAGATCGGTGAAGACACGATGGATCCGCTCCGCGATGCTTGTTTTCCCATTCCCGGTGGGTCCGTATAGTAGGAGCGCCCCGCCCGTAACGAGCGCCACTCCAAGTTCCTGAATCACATTTTCCGGAACGACCAGGTCCGACAGCGTAGCCCTAAGACGATCCGCGGTTACACGGACTGGAACGGCCTGTTCGGTAACGGCCCGTTTATAGTCCGGCAACGCCACGGGAGCGGCTCCGGCGTAGTGGCTCTTCTTGAGCGCTACTTCGGCCATACTGCGACCCTTGGTTGTCAAGGAAATCTCATAATCGTTGCCGATCATGGTCTTGGTGTCACATAGCTGCTCCTTTTGGAGATACCGGTACAGGGAATGGATGATCGAGGCACTCAATTTCGAACGTTCGGCAAGAGTTCCGAGTGTAGCGGTGCCTTCGAAAAATGCGTGCTTTAAGACCAGGTCAAGCACCAAGCCGGAAGAGAGCCCGGCCTGCTCAATAGTATGAGGTTGCTCTGGATGAAAGTAAGGACCACTCATGCTGACACTTTGCCATAAGCGAGAATCTTTCGGGTCCGCGGCCGAGGTGGCACCGAAGCGAGCGGCGTCGGGTGGATAGGGCGCGCTCAAAAGATTATCTTTAAGGCGAACTGAACGTTGCGCGGTTCGCCGAACCCGATTCCCGGCGCGTCGCCGCCATGGCGGGTGCCGGTGATCAGTCCTCCGCCCGCGAGGGTGTTGGCCGGCCCTCCCAGGTTTGTCACGTTAAAGAGGTTGAAGATTTCGACGCGGAACTGCGTGGAAATCCGTTCGTTTATCGGCGTGTTCTTGAAGATCGAGAAGTCGGTCGATTTGAAATCCGGGCCGTAGAAGTTGTTTCTCGGCTCGGTGCCGTAGGTCCCGAGGGGCGGCGCCACAAACGCCGCCGGGTTGAACCACACAACGCCGTTGACCAGGCGGCCGTTCACCTTCGGCGGTTGCACGAGACCGCTGAACGGGTCACCGGTCTGATTCACGCGGTCAGCGCCATTGTTGGTTCCGCTAATTTCCTTGCCAGCGTAAACGGTGAAGGGGAAACCTGAATCGAAAGTGATCAGAGTGTTAAACTGCCAGCCTTTGGTCAACCGCGGCAGCGAATGGGCGAGTTGCGGAACGTCATAAATGATGTAGCCCGAGAAGTTGTTACGCACATCGAAGTCAGCGTTGCCATAGTCGCCGCGGAGGTTGTAGTTGTCGGTAGGCCGGTTGTTGCGCACGTTCGACATCTCATCGCGCGCGTGTCCCAGCGTATAACCAAATTGCGAGCTGATGCCATGCCACGAGGTAGTGCGAAGCGAGGTCTGAAATGCGTTGTACTGCGAATTCGCGCCGGTGGAAATTTCCGTTATACCGGTGAACTGCGGGAACGTGCTGAAAAAGGGCCGGCGGGTGTTCGACGGCTTGCCGCTCGGATCCGGCAGCACCTGGTTGATATTGTGCGTATAGACCAGCTTGCGAGCCTGATTGCCGACATAGCCAACCTGGACTAGCGCGTACCTTGAGAGCTGATACTGCACGTTGATGTTGAAGTTCTGGACATAGGGTGAGCGCAGGCCCTGGTCGACCGCGAACGCCTTGAAAGGCGGTGTCGGAGTAGCGCTGCCGACGACCGGCACGCCGTTGGCCACGACTTCAGGGCCAGGATTCGAAAGGCTGAACACCGGGTTCGGCCCGCCCGGGTTCCGGTTGACGCCACGGCCGGCATCGCTTCCGGCGCGGTTGTCGATGAACAGGTTCCCATTGACGATGTCATAGAAAAGCCCGTACGCTCCGCGAATCACCAGCCTGCCTCCGCGTTTGGGAGTGAATGCAAATCCAACGCGCGGGGCGTAGTTGTTCCAGTCGCCCGGATACAGGGCGTCTATATCTTTGCCGGCGACCGCGATTCCGCCGGGAACGGTGGGGAGGAAAGTGGAGATCGAGTTCTTGGGGTCGTGGAGGCGGCCGTTATAGGTCCAGCGTAGTCCGTAATTGATGTTGAGCCGCGGCGTAGCCTGCCAGTTGTCCTGCGCCCACCACTCGAAGGAGTTC
>QHXU01000254.1:11002-12398 GCA_003223065.1 Acidobacteriota bacterium
TCGTAGTAGTCCCGCTGGGGATCTCCAGTCGCGGTGGTAAAGGCGGCTGTCTTGAGATAACCCCCGACGAAATCAGCGAGTGACAACTGTAGTGGGCTGAAATTCTTGTCGCCAGCCCAAGGTCCGGCGGTGCCGTCGAACGCATTGAAGGCGCCGCGCTGTTCGCGGTAGTAGAAAACATCCAGCCTCGCGCGGCGGACTTCGCCGCCGAACTTCAGCGCATGCGCGCCGAAACTATAGGAGAGGTTATCGGTCAAGTGCCCGGTGGTATCGATGCGGCCCAAGCGCGGGGTTTCGCCTACGCCGCCGCTGTTGAAGCCGTCAATCTCGATGTTCGGCGCACCGAAATTGGAGGAGTTCGTGACGCCGGTGTTCAGGCCCCACGAGGGCGGATTTGCGCCGTGGCTCAAGTCGTCAAAGGTTTGCTCGAAGTAATTGACGCCGACCAGCATCTGGTTAAACAGGCGCGGTGTCCATACCGCGTTCCAGATCGCATCGAAGTTGTGCTGTCGGCTCGGAACCGCCTGGAAATACTCCTTCAGAACGGACCCGGCGTACTGCAACGCCTCGCCTGTACCCAGGAACGCACGTACCGAGAGAGTGTGTTTGGTGCCGAAATTCTGGTCGAGTTTGAAGATGCCGTTGTGGCTCTTGCCCGAGTTATCGTCACTGCTGAAGAAGTTCGGCTGTGTTGCCGGCGCGCTCCGGACGCGCGACGGCCAGAGATTCTGGTAGGTGGCGATCATCACCGGATTTACCGGGACGCCATATTTGTCCAGGACGAGCTTGGCGCTGGCGATCCAGGCATCCGAAATGATCGTAGCCTGGAGAGGGTTGCCGATCACATACTTCTGCTTCTCGTAGGTGATGAAGAAGAACGTCTTGTTCCGCACGATCGGCCCGCCGAGCGAGAACCCATAGTTCTCATTTCGGAGCTTGCCGGTTGACCCCTCCGGGGAGAAGGGCGACGGCGACGCAAAATATTCATTGCGGTTGAAGTAGTAGGCGCTGCCGTGCAAGCTGTTCGTTCCGGACTTGATGACGAGATTTACCATCGATCCGGGGTTGCGGCCGAAGTCGGCGCCGGCGCTCGACTGCTGATTGAATTGGTCGATGGCTTCGATCGGCAACAGCACACCCGCGATGCCGGAAATGCTGCCTTGGTTGACCGCCTCGGAATTGTGCCAGAAGTCGTTGTTGTCAGTTCCGTCGATCTGCCAGTTGTTCTGGTTCGAGCGGTTACCGTTCATGGAACCGCTCTGGTTGAAGCCGGGCGTGAGGTACAGCAACTGGCGGAAGTCGCGCCCATTGAGCGGGATTTCCTGTACTGCCCGGTTATTGACCACGGCATTCAGGGCGCTCGAACTGGCTTCAACGGTCACGGCGGCCGACTGCA
>QHXU01000254.1:12432-14525 GCA_003223065.1 Acidobacteriota bacterium
TCTGCACTTGTTGCGCGACGCCGAGCGTGACCGGCAGGTTCGCGATTTTTCCTACCGCGACCTCAACGTTATCGAGACTCTGGGTCTGGAAGCCCTGCTTCGTGACGGTGACGGTGTAGAGACCGGTCGGCAGATCGGGGAACGTAAAGTCGCCGGAAGTCGTGGTCTCCTGTTCGCGGGTTAGACCGGTTCCCTTGCTGACAATTTTCACCGAAGCACCGGGAACTGCCGCGCCCGAGGCATCCGCCACGCTGCCGGAGATGCCGCCACGGAAGGTTTGGCCGTACGCGAGAGAGGCCGCCAGCAAAACCAACGCCGTTGATGAAGCGAGAAGGATTCGAAGTTTCATCATGACCCTTGTCCTTTCGTTACCAGACGATGCTACCCCAAATCGGAGCTTCGGCACCTTGCGCTGTGTCGAAGCGGTTCGAAGTTCGAATTGGAGGAAGCGTAGCATAGAACATGCTATGCGTTCAAGGCGCTGTCAATCGGCACTGGTGCCGGATCCGGATGCGGACGCAAGTCCGGAGGCTGTACAGCACAAACACAGCAGAGAGGATCACTCGTAGCGCAACGCCCGGATCGGATCGACGCGGCTCGCACGCAACGCGGGAATATAACCGGCCGCGCAGGCGATCAACGTCAAGCCGGCGACTGCGCATACCAGAGTGGCGGGATCATGGGGCGTGAGCCCGTACAGCTGGCTGCGTAAGAGCCGCGTCAGCGCAAGTGAGGCGAAAAAGCCTGCCACCATTCCGAGCCCGACCAGAAGGAAGACTTCGCGCAGTATCATCCAGATCACGTTACCCTGGAGCGCCCCAAGCGCCATTCGGATGCCGATCTCGCGCGTGCGCCGGGCCACCGTGTAAGCCATCACGCCGTAGAGCCCGATGGTGGCCAATAATGTCGCCAGGAAGCCGAACACCGCCGACAGACTGGCGATCAGGCGCTCCGTTGTCAGCGAATTGTCGATCTGCTCCTGGGTCGTTCGCATGCTGTACACCGGCAGGTTGGGATCCAGTTCGCGCACCTTGGCGCGCACGGCCGAGAAGACCTGGCGCGGATCGAGCGTGGTGCGCACGTACACCGTCATGCCGGTAACGAAACGGCTGGCCAGGTACGGGACAAACGCCTGTTCCGGAATTTCGTCGCGGAGGTTTGTGTACTTTATGTCCTTCACGACGCCGACGATTTCCATATCCAGCTTCGTTCCCGGATCGACACCGAATCCGATGTGACGGCCGATCGGGACGCGGCCGGCGAAATATCGTTTGGCGAAGGTCTCGTTGATTATGATCGTAGTGGGCGCCCACCAGTCTTCGCCCGGTCCTCTACGCTCCATGTGCAGGATTTCCTGATTGTCCTTTGGGGTGAAGTCACGGCCGGCGATGATTGGCACCCCGAGCGTAGCGAAATAATTCGGGCTGATCGAGTTCATGTACGGCTGAGGGTGATCCCCTGCCCGCGGCGGAGTGTAACCCTCCACGATGGCCGAGCTGTCCCACTCGTTCCCTTCCAAAATCCGTACCGCAGCCAACGCCACCGACTGCACGCCGGGCACCGCGCCAAGGTTGTCGGTCAGTTGCTGGAAAAAGATCTTCGCGCGCTCCGGCTTATAGCCATTCAGCGATGGGTCCACCTGGAAGCCAATCAGCCGTTCCACGCGGAAGCCCGGCCCGAGATTGCGAAGGTTGTTAAAGCTCTTCAGAAACAGCCCCGCGCCGATGAGCAGCAGCAACGATAGCGTCACCTGCGCCATCACCAGCGCTTTTCGCAACGTTACGTGCCCGCCGCCTACCACGGCACCGGCCTGGTCCTTGAGGGTGGGGGCGACATCGGGCTTTGTCGCCTGCAGCGCCGGTATCAGGCCGAAGAGCACTCCTGTAAGAAACGTGACCGCCATGGTAAAAAGCAAAACGCGCGTATCGGGAGCCGTGGCGATCTTCAGTCCTTGCGAATCCGAAGGCAGATAGGCGGCGATCAGCAGCCTGTCCGCGGAGAAGGCGACGGCAATGCCCGCGATTCCTCCGAGCGCAGCCAGCAGCAAACTTTCCACCAAAAGCTGGCTCACGACCCGGCCACGGCTCGATACG
>QHXU01000254.1:14555-18549 GCA_003223065.1 Acidobacteriota bacterium
CCTTCTGCCGTCCGGTGGCGCGCGCCAGCAACAGATTCGCCAGGTTCGCGCATGCGATCAGCAACACAACTCCGGTGATCGACATCAGCAACCACAGCGGCGTCGCAAGCTGCCTGCGGAAGAACGACCGACCCTGCGAGCCGGGCAACACATCGATGGTGCATTTCAAGAACTCCTGGCGGGTGAAAGCAGAAGCGTTGCGGAACGCCGGTTCCTGCACCTCCATTTCGAGCATCGAATGCATGAACGGCTGCAGCGACGCCTTGGCCTGTTCCGGCGTAACGCCTGGCTTCAATCGTCCGAATGCGTTCACCCAGCGTTGCCGGCGATTCTTCAAGAACTCTTTGTTGAGCGGCATCAAATCGGGTTCCATCATTACCGGCACGAAGATTTTTGCCGCATTACCCAGTTCGACGCCATCGAAGCCGGGCTGGGCGACGCCGAGGATCGTCATATTGTTGCCGTTGACGATGATCTTCTTTCCCACGATTCGAGGATCGCCCGCGAAGCGCGTCTGCCAGAAGTCGTAGCTCAGCACCACGACGGGATGACCGCTCTCGGTGCGGTCGTCATCCGGGGTGAAAGTGCGTCCTATAACGGCGCCTACGCCGAGCACGGGGAAGTAGGTGCCGGACACGATCTCGGCCTGGACGCGCTCGGTCTGGCCTTCGAAGGTCAAGCTGGTTTGGATGGGAAAGCGGCAGAACATGTCCGCGAAGACCTGGTTGTGATTCTTGAAATCCAGGTACATCGGGTATGAGATCGCGTTGCCGCCCCAGTTACTGCCGTAGTGGCGCCCGCGCATCGTGAGCAGAACGAGCTGCCGCGGCTCCTTCACCGGCAGGAGTCGAAGGAGAATCTGATCGAGCAAGCTGAAGATCGCAGTATTTGCGCCGATGCCCAAGGCCAGCGACAAGACCGCAACGGACGTGAAAACCGGCGCTTTCCGGAGCGAGCGGAAAGCATAGCGTAAATCACCCCACACGTTGCTCATAAGGCTATCTACCCGTACGGCGGGTTGCGGTTACAGTTGATCGCAAACGCCCGGTTATTCGTATCTCAGCGCTACCATCGGATCCACGCGAGTCGCGCGCCGCGCGGGGAAGTAGCATGCGGCCAATCCGGCCATCACAACCACCAAAATCACGCCGCCGAGCGTGACCGGATCATTGGGAGACACCCCCCAAAGCTGGCTGGCGATCAGCCGCGTCACGCCGAAGCTGGCCAGCAGTCCCGCCGCGGCGCCCACCGCGATGAGACGCAGGCCCAGCCGGAGCACCATTTGGAACACGTCGGCGCGGCCGGCGCCGAGCGCCATGCGGACCCCGATCTCGTGCGTCTGGCGCGAGACCGTGTACGCGATCACGCTGTAAACGCCGATCGCAACAAGCACCAGACCAACGCCGGCGAACACGCCCAGGAGAATCAGAGTGAAACGCGGCTGGGAGTATGAGAAAGACATCAGGTAATCCTGGAGGCTGCCGGTCAACGTCAGGGCGACACCACGGTCCACAGCCCAAATCTCGCGCCGCACGGCGTTCATCATGGAAAGAGGCTCTCCCGCGGTCCGCACCAGAATCCCGCGCTCGAAAGCACCGGTGATCGTGTATGGAATGAAGATCTCCGGGCGAGGTGGATCGCGAATCCCCTGATTCTTGGCGTCCGCAACTACGCCGACAACCTCAAAAACCGGGTTGCTTACCGGCGAATCCGGGAAGTTCTCGAGCATGCTGATTTTGATCTGTTGTCCGAGCGGATTCTCCTGTCCGAAGTATTTCCTGGCAAGAGTCTGATTCACGACCGCCACTTTGCGCGCACCGTTTACTTCCACGTCGGAAATGGAGCGCCCCTGTAAGAGCCGGATGCCCAAGGTGGGGAAATACCCTTCGCTACACAATTGGAAAATGGCATCCCATCTTTCCGGGTGGGTCTTGCCGGGGATCTCGATGTCGCTCTGGATGCCGCCGTAGGGCGGAAGTGTACTCGTCTCGGTGGCCGCCACGACTCCCGGCAACGCGGACAGCCGCCGCAGCAGCTGGCTGAAGAAGCGCTGCTTCGCGGCAGCGGTCTTATATTGCCCGCGCGGTAAAGGGAGGCGGGCGACCAGAATTTTCTCCGGGTTCAGACCCAGATCCACTTGTTGCAATGCGACGAAGGTCCGCATCAAAAGGCCGGCTCCCACCAGCAATACCAGCGACAACGCCACCTCAACGACTACCAGAGTGTTCCTGAGCTTGCCGCGCCGGAATCCGCCGCTGACGCCCTTGCCCGAATCTTTCAACGGCTCGACGACGTCCTTTTTCGCGGCCTGCAACGCGGGGACAAGTCCGAAGATCAATGCCGTGAAGGCCGCTGCGCCCAGACTGAACAGAAGGACGGGCATGTTCAATCGAATGTCGGCTTCCTGCGGGATCGCGCCTGGGGGTATCAGGTTCACCAACGCTTTGACGCCGCCGTAGGCGAGCACGCATCCGACTAGTGCTCCGCCCAGGGCGATCAAGAAACTCTCGACCAGCAACTGCCGGATCAGCCGCCACCGGCTTGCGCCCATGGATGCTCGGATCGCCATCTCCTTTTCGCGGGCGGTGGCGCGCGCAAGCAGCATGTTCGCCACGTTGCCGCACGCGATCAACAGCAACAGGCCCACGGCCGCCGCAAGCGTGTAGAGGGTTTTTCGAAATTGCCCCACCAGGCTGTCAAGCCATGTCTCCGCGCGCACCGTGAAATTTTTTGGATAATCCTTCGGGTACACCTGCGCCAGGCGGTGCGCGATCACATTGATGTCCGCCTCAACCTCGCGCAGAGTGACTCCCGGCTTCAGCCGGGCCTGAAGCAGAAAATACCGCCGGCTGTTTTCCTGGTCGCTTCGATCCAGGGTTACGGCCCTCCACAGGTCCGCGCCCCGCTTGGTGAAACGTTTCGGCATAATGCCGACCAGCGTGGTCGGCACGCCGTTCAGAACGAACGTCCGGCCGAGGATAGCCGGATCCATATTGAAATTCTTGCGCCAGGTCTTGTAACTAAGGACAAAAACCGGAGGAGCGCCCGGTTTCGCGTCGTCCGCCGTCGTGGTCCGGCCCAAGAGGGCAGGAACGCCCAGAAAGCTGAACGTGTTGGGGGTGACATATGCTCCCGTAAATTGCTCGGTACCCTCGCCTGTATCGTAGAGGACGTCTTCGTTGCCGCCGCCGATCAACTCCTCGAAAACATGGTTTTGCTCTTGATACTCGAGAAACTCCGGGACCTTGAACGCCGATCGGCCGTAAGGGCCTTTGTCGTTCACGTCGCGTATGTAGAAGGTGACGACTCTCTCGGCATTCGTGTAAGGAAAAGGATCAAGCAGTACGTTTTGGAGGACGCTGAAGATGGTGGTCGCCGCTCCGCTCCCGAGCGCGAGCGCCAGCACCGCCAGCAGGGCGAATCCGGGTTGCTTGGCCAGCCCGCGCGGCCCATAGCGGAAGTCCTGCAGAAGCCCAGGCACAGGGTTACAGACGAAATTGCCTGAGTTTGGTTCCCTCTGCGGGCGCGGAAAAGGGTTGTGGGTATTCGAAATTCAAGCTGTGGGAGAATCCCGATTGCAAAGCTGCCGCCGAGAACAAGATCAACGCGACCCACAGCAGATCCGCCAACAGCAGATGTAGCAGTTGCATCCAAACCGGCGCCAGCAGCCAGAGGTTCACCATACCAGCCGCCAATTGCACTGCAACCAAGGCGACGACCGCCGATGCAAGGCGGCGGGCTGGTGATACCGCGCGCCCGATCATGTTCGCGACAATCGCGATATACCCGCCGGCCAGCACTGCGATCACCGGGTGCCAAATGCGCAGCCGGATAAATAGATGCGACGTAGAAGATGAATCGGCTTCCCAGCCTGCGCGAAGCGACGTCACGGGAAACAGGGTATCCCCCAAGGCCGTAATTGCGCCGCTGACGGCAAGTACCAGAGCGCCGGCGACGGCGAGCCCAAGCAGTGTCACAGTCTTCACGTTTCCAA
>QHXU01000254.1:18569-19134 GCA_003223065.1 Acidobacteriota bacterium
ATCCATCGAACCGAAGGCCGGCCGGAACCCCACCACGCCGTCAGCGCAATAGCACCGAGCATCAGCATTGTGTTGATCAAGTGAGCGGAAAGATAGATGGCACGGCCGATCGACACGTTCTGCCCGACGTACCCGAATAGGACGAGCCCGGCGCCGAGCATCGCTTCCGTGAAAATGAACAAGACTGAGGCTATGGCCGCTTGCCGCACCGGCCCCCTGGGAAACGCCCGGACCGCCCATACCGCCATCACGACGACCGAGATCAGCGCCAGGCCGGTGCTTGCGCGGTGCGTAAATTCGATGAGAGTAGCGATTTTTGCCGCGTGCGGCAGCACCGTGCCATTACACAACGGCCAATGATCGCCACACCCCTCACCGGACTTGGAGGCGCGCACAAACGCGCCCCAGAGGATGACCAGCAAGTTAAGACCCAGGACGCCCCAGGCGTATTGAGCAAATCGTTTGCGCACCTACTTCCCGATTATCGCACCCGCCTCGCCGATGCCAGTTTTGGTGCGGAAATCGAGACGCGAGTCACTTCCAGTTTTTGGTGCGGAAATCGAGA
>QHXU01000254.1:19254-23201 GCA_003223065.1 Acidobacteriota bacterium
CGGCGCTTGAATTTGGGGCAAGCCCGGCCGATCCAGCCAACAGCCGGTAACTTCCAGGGAGTGGACGCCTTCTTCCCGGCACTTGCGCAACATCCAGCAAAGGGCGGGCCTAAGCGCGTCTTCGGAACCATTCAGAGCCTGGAAATCGACAAAACGAACGCGTCTCAGTCCAAGAGCGTGGTTATCCTGTCTGTCGAAAATCGCATACGCGTCCAGACGGGAGCCTTTGGAAACCGCCAAGATCGAGGCGCGCCGGCGCGACAGCGCGCTCCGAAAATGCCATTGAAGAGTTTCCCGCGTGCGATCAGCCAGCAGAACGTTGTCGTTTTGGTATTTCAAGTCCTCCCAAAAGTCATCAAAACGGCTATCGAAATCGGTGCACAACTCGATTTCGGAAGTCGAGCTGACCGGCATCCCATCCCTGAGACTGTTCCAGCAGAATAACGCGGCCCCCACGGGATAGCCTGCGACAGTTGCAAAGGGGACCGATTTCTTTTTCAGCGCGCTCTGCGAAAACCCGCGGCAGTTGGTGATCCAAAACGCTTTCTTGTTCCAAGTCCCAACCGGCACTTTGGAAAATCCGAGGGACCTGGCAAGTGGCTCCGAGACGGAGTTCATCGTGGTGAAAACGAAAACATCGATGTCTTTTTGCCTCATGAGGCGGTTCATGAGCCGCATCCCGAAGCCGCAGCCCCGATAGCACGCATCAACCACCCAGGAGCAGGCCGCGGCGGCGCGAAGTTCGCGCCCCGCGAACCGATAGGCCAAAGGGATGTTACCGATGTAGCCCACGATTTCGCCGCTTTCAGTTTCCAGCACCCAACCTATCGGGCACTGACGGTCCTGCTTGTAAACAGGGTTCTCCCTCCAAAATGCCATCCAGTCTTCGTAGGAAATGATGGTGAACCCATTTCGTACTTGAAGCGCGGCGATTTGGCCGTAGTCATCCACAGACGCCTGCCGCATTTGGGGAGGCCGCGCGGGCCGTTCTGTCCTCAGTTCGACTGGACAAGCGCCAATCGTGCTAATGGTGCTGGTGCTCACCTGGGTTCCTCCGGGAGAAGTAATACGGGCCTACGTCCGGACGTTAAGGGCCCAATTTTCACCATGTCCACCCTGCGCCGCAGAGACCGCGCAGGCTCCTTCGCTGAAGCCGTCTCGACCGTCCGACTCGAACCGGCCGTGAATTTGCCACTTGTGGAGTTTGTTGAGGAGCGACTTGTAACAAATGTTCAGCCGCCGCGCCGCCTGTGTTCGGTTCCAGTTCACCTCTTTCAGCGCGTGGAGAATCATTTCCTTTTCCGCCTGCTCGGCAGCCATGGCCGACACCTCTCTCAGACCGCGGTTCCCAGACGTGGGCGGTAGCCACTGGGGAGCAGCGTGCGTCAGCTCGGCGAGAGCGCTTTGAACGTCGGGCAGAATGAGAAACCGTTTGACCGCATTTTCAAGCTGCCGCACGTTGCCGGGCCAACTAAACCGTGAGAACGCCAGCTCCAACTCGGCCGGCAATTGCTCCACGCTGCTCTCGTATTTCGCCCGGTACTTCGCAACAAACCGTCGGCAGAGAGGTACGATATCCTCCGGCCGATCGCGCAGGGGCGGGATCTCGATTGTAATCACGTTGAGTCGAAAGAACAAATCCTCCCGAAAACTTCCGCTCGCAGCAAGGCTTTGGCAGGGGTTGGTTGGTGGTCGCAATAATCCGGGCGCGCGATCGCAACACGCGGGTTCCCCCAAGGCGGCTGTACTCGCCGTCCTGAAGCACGTGCGGGTTCATCTCGCTAATTTCATCCAGCAGAACGGTTCCTTCGCCGGCCAACTCGAACTTCCCTGGCTTTTCCCGCATGGCGCCCGTGAAGGCTCCGCGCTCATGACCGAAGAGTTCGGACTCCAGCAGATCAGCCGGAATAGCAGCGCAGTTTACCTTCACGAAAGGCTCCTTCCGCTCCGACTCGGCGTGGATGTACCGCGCCACAACCTCCTTCCCGACCCCAGACTCGCCGAGGATCAGAACCGGCACATCCGCCCGCGCGACATGGTCGCAGATCCTCCTGATCTGCAGCATCCTGGCGTTTGAAGACGGGAACGCGATGTTAGTCTCTACGTCCTCAACGGCAGCGGCCGGCCCGGACTCTTCGAGGGCTCTCGCAACGGCAAGTTCCAACTCGTGATCTTTAAGCGGCTTCAGGAGATAGTCGGTAGCGCCCAGCCTCATCGCCTTCACGACGGTGGCTATCTGGCTGACGCCCGAAAGCACGATAGCCGGGATGCGCCGGCCAAGCCTTTCCATTTCGGCCAGGACTTCCAGACCGCCGGCGGGAGGCATGCGGACGTCGAGAATTAAAAGCGACGGGGGTTGGGCAGAGGCCAAGTGAGCAAGCAAATGCACTCCGGAGTCAAAGCACTGCACGTTGTATCCCCGAGAGGACAAGAAATGCGAGAGGTGAGACCGTGTATTGGCGTCGTCATCCGCTACCAACAGATTCGGCTTATCAACCAACATCTGACACCTCTTTCAAGGTCCTGAATCATGCGCCTGCTTTTTTCCACTGCGCCTTTGCGGTTTTTGAAGCGTGTTCACGGCCCGGCTCCAGCCGGAGTTCCGTGCCATTGCGCCGCTGGGCGTCGCGAATCTCCTCTTCGAGATTTCTGATCGTCCGCGCCAGTTGTATCAGGGTATAGTTCGCCCCGGCGGAGCGCAGGTGGATGCGCGCCGCGAAGAGCCCTTCGAGCGCTGTCTGCAGAAGACCCAGAGTGTCTTTCGTTCCGCTACGGGGGGGTCTGCTACCGAGGGTTCCGCTACCGAGTTTACTGGCCATCTATCCGCTTCAGCCGCTGGGGATTCTTGCAACTGATTCACCAAGTCCAGCCGCCCGCCACCTGGACACCGAGTGGGCGATGGCGCGGCCGCAACGGCATATCAGAGTTTCGAAAAACGCCTGTTCCGGTGCGCGTCTGTGGAGATTTTTACAAAAGAGGGCAAGAAAGTACAAAACCGTGCGGACCGCCTGAGCAGATTGCACGGCTTTGGCGATGGCCCGAATTTTGCAGACATTTCGGGCGGTCAACTCAAGTAAAGATGCAAGCAATGGAAGCATGTGCTGACAACACCTGAGTTGAAAGCCCTGTTGCCCTAGGTTCAGAAAGTTGGGCGGAGCCGGCAAGGTCTAATGCCATTTAGCACACCGGGGTTGACGTATACTGAGGCTGAAGAAAAACCCGGCGGCAATCAGGCAGCCGTTGTCAGATCACGCCGTTCACTGAGGACATGCCCATGGCACGCAGGAATGTCTTAATTGTGGAGGACAACGGCGATCAGCGCGAAGCTTTGGCCATCACCATCGGCCAATGGGGCTACGACGTCGAGACTGCATCGGACGGCCAGGAAGCGATTCAAAAGCTTGGCACCTTTCCGGTTCACGTTGTCGTCACCGACCTGGCGATGCCACGCCTGGACGGCATCGGATTATTGCGGTGGATGAATGAACGCCAAGACATGCCACCGGCGATTGTAATGACGGCTTACCACGACATGAATAAGGCGGTAACCGTCGTGCACGAACTCGGGGCCTTCTGGTTCCTGGAGAAACCGTTCAACCCGGACGCCTTGCGAGTGCTCGTCGCCCGCGCAGCCGACTTTCGCAGCCTGCGCCTGGAGAAGGAGTGTTTGGAACGGCGCCTGGCTTACAGCGGTGTGTTGGGCGAGATGGTGGGCTATTCCCCTGCGATGCAACGCCTCTTTGGGCTGGTACAGCAGGTCGCTTCGACTTCAGTGTCGGTGTTGATCACAGGAGAAAGCGGGACCGGCAAGGAAATAGTAGCCCAGACGATCCACCAGCTCAGCGCGCGCAAGGATGGCCCGTTCATGGCGGTCAACTGCGCCGCGCTACCGGAGAGCTTGATGGAGAGCGAATTGTTCGGTTTCGAAAAAGGCTCTTTCACCGGTG
>QHXU01000255.1:0-9744 GCA_003223065.1 Acidobacteriota bacterium
TATATACAAGCCGCCTGCCACGCGAGGCGAAACCAGGGGGCAGATAGCCGTTCTCTGCGATCGCGCGGCATAAGCGGGGGAAGCCCGCGAACGAGGTATTGGCGGAAAGAGAGAGGACCAGGAGAATCGCCCCGGTCGTGATGTAATAAAAACCACCTTTACCGCTCACCGCCGCCGTAAGTTGCGATAGTACGGTTTCGTAACCGTGGCCACCCGGTTCGGTCGCGCCGATGTTGTAGGCCCGCGACAGGTACGCGATGCCCGCCAGCATCAGTGCCAGAATCGCGATGATCACCGTCAAGGTCCGCCGAGCTGCCTGCACGACAGGTTCCCGGAATGCCTGCACCCCGTTGCTCACGGCTTCCACGCCCGTCATTGCAGTGCATCCGCTCGAAAATGCCTTGACAAGCAGCCAGGCGCTGACCGCAGTTACGGCTTGCGGCCTGGGAGGAGCCACCACCAAAAGCGCCTTTGTGGTTCCGATCGCAATGGCCCCGAGTAGGCAGGCGACGAACAAATAGGTAGGCGCCATGAAGATCAGTCCGGGTTCGCGCACGCCGCGGAGATTTACCACAGTGACGACTAGGAGAATTGCCAGGCACAACGCGAGAGTGTGGGGCTGCAACAACGGCAGGGCTGATACGACCGCGCCGACGCCTGCAGCGATGCCGACCGCGACGTTCAGAACATAGTCGATCATCAGCGCAGCGGCCGCGAGCAAGCTCGCGCGCGACCCGAGATTCCGGCGGGCTACTGTGTACGCGCCCCCACCGGTAGGATATGCCTCGATCGTCTGGCGATACGAGAAGTACAGAACCGCGAGCAGCGCAATGATGCTTAAGCTAATCGGTACGACGTAAGCGATTCCTGCGGCTCCAAGAGGCCGCAGGATCGTGAGCGCAGCCTCGGGACCATACGCGGCTGAACTTAGCGAGTCAAGTCCGAAAATCGGAATCCCGTAGGCCGGGCCGATTCGCTGCCGTTTCTCCTCGGAGGACGCCAGCGGCCTTCCAAGCAGCAGATCGATCAGTGACACATTAATTCGATCGCACTTACGGGTTATCTGTTACTCGCGAGCTGAGAAAATCGTTATGCTGGCGGACGTGGCTGCCAGGCTGACCGACAGGCCCGCGATGGCGTCGACTGCGTAGTGATAACGGCCATATACCGTCGTGATTGCTATTGCAATTGCGAGAATCAGCAGCGCAGCTCCCACACGTTTCTTCTCAGGCAGCGCCAGAAGCATTCCGAACGCCGCCGAAAACGCCGCGGTAACGTGCCCGCTCGGAAAAACGCTGGTGTGAATGTCGCAATGATCTAATAACCAAACATTGATCTGACGGAAAAAGGTATTCACTCCGGGCAGGTCTGCGCCGCGGAAGGCGATCCGGGGCGGTTCGGATGGAAAATACGGCAATAGTGCATAGGTCAGAAGTGTTCCTAGAAAGAAAGTGAAAAGGAACCGATCGACTCGCCTACGCCGGTGACACCAATACAGGATACCGAGTGACAACGGCGGAATCGCGTAGATCAACAGGTAGCAGAATTCCAGGGCAGAGGGGATCACGGGTCCCCACGATTCGATCGCCGCGCGAACATGCCAATGGTTCAGAAGCAGCCGGTCCCACGCCACCCATTGATTTTCAAGCGCGTAACTTTGCGGCCGCCAAAACCAGCTCACTTCCCAATAAGCCGGCAGAGCGAGTGCGGCCGGGATCCACTCGCGAAAAACGCCCGTTGCTCTGCCGCCACGCGTTGACTCGAAGTAGGCCAGCGCCAGCAACGCAACCGGTATCACGCCAAAGCAAAGGCAGAGCAACGAGGGCAAGCGCCACAGCCCCGCCAGAATCGTGGTGTAAGCAAAGTAGCCCACCAGCACGGTTTCGCTGTACCGAAGCCAGCGAGAACTTTTCTTAACGTCAGTGCCGGCCATCCCCCTGCGTTCGGCCGACTCCAGATCGAGCCGTTCCGGGTGAGGGCTCATCGATTCGCGCTCTCCGGTGATTGAGTGCTCCTAAGCCGGCTCAGGCCCTCGTGCAGACGCGTGATCGCAGCCGAGGCCAAACGTGAAGGCGAGGGGCTATCGCTGGTGGTGATTTTGTAGCTGGATGCATCGGGGCCGGAAGGCAGCCGTTTGTGGCGGCGAATGGCTGTGAACAGCCAGCGGGCGCCCTCATACGAGCGCCAGTACGGGTTGGTGCGGATCAAATCACTTCGTACACTCAGGATCTCTCGCCGCACAAAACGTTGGAGGACGTTGCCCCGGGCTGGTAGACGCGCGGCCTCGGCATACTGGGCAGTGGTCCGCGGAGCTTCGCAATCGTTGAGCTGGATCACAGCAACGCGAGTATCCGTCATCATGAGATCACCAGTGGCATTCCGCGCAACGCCCGGCACGCCAGACCGCTCCAACCAATCCGCCACATCCACGCAAGAGGTGAAGATCAGGTCGTGCGCGATCTTGTCGCGCTCCAGATCGACATTCTCTTCGATTCTGTGCGTGAGAGGCTGCCCCGGACGCAAATAGGCGAAGTCGATGTCGTGGGTGGCGGCGCCGGCCCAGAGTTCCTGGCCTCTCCAGGTATCAGACTGCTTCCAGACCCTGATATGGTGGCGCTTCGCCACGCTGTTGAAACCCTTTTGCCACGACGTATCCGGCTCGGCTTCACCCAACAGCAAGGCGGACATGGGCGCGGCGCGGTATCCACGACTCTCGGCTACCGCTTGGATTCCTTTTATCCGGGATCGCAGCGTCGGCGAGTCCGTTTCAGTCCAGCCTGCGGCGGTGAAAGCGGCAGCAAGCTGATCGCGCGAGCCGATAAACAACAAATTGATGAGGTCCGACGGCCGGTTGGAAGACGGGGAGTAGGTTCGATAGGGTATCGCTTGAACCAGCCGGGTTACCTCGGCGCGTTCCTCCCCGCTAAGCCGCCTCGTAGTTTGGGGCGGTTCCGCCGGCGGAATTGAAAGCAGGGGCTCCGTTAAAGCCAAGGTAAGCTCTACTCCGGGAGGGTAAAAGATCTCGGGCTCGGGAACCTGCACGATCAGCGTCTTGATTGCCCAGGTGGCGAGGCGGGCTTCCACATGCCACGCAAGTACGGTGCGGATGTATCCGCTGGCCCGGTAACACACGCTGCCGGTCGTACGCACGCCGCGGATGCTGCCTTCCTGATTCACGTGCTCGCGGCCATTGTCCACTCGGGCGACGCGCGCTGAAATGGGAACGCTCTGACCATTCGGCAGAGTCACTTGATTGAATTCCAAATCGAGCGTTGCCGTCTCACGCACGACCCCAAGACCAACCCGTTGTACCGATTTCACTTTCCCGGATAGGGTGCTTCCCTGCGGAAGCAGAGTTTCGTCCCCCACCGCGACTGGCGCAATAAGAACTGCGCGGAGAGGCTCCCCAGGTCTGCTTGCAAAGGAGCCGACGGCAGAAGTCAGCCTGATATGCAGGGGCGTGCCCGCCGGTGCTTGCCGAAGCGTCAATAATTCGAGCGACCACAGCAAGCTGAGGGCCAGACTCATCTAGGTCCATGATAGGGCATAACTGTTGGTCTTGCAGTAATCGTCACAGGGCTGCGCGCATCTATCTTGTAGATGGCCGATTCGGCGCCCGCCCACCGAACATTGAAGATCCGCGAGCTTTTGCGGCCGCATTGGAAAACCTTAGCGGCCGGACTGCTCGCCGTCATCGGCGGAGGTGTCGCGAACCTGCTCGAACCCTGGCCGCTCAAGATTGTTTTCGACAATGTTTTGAAGTCCCGCCAGATCCATGGGTGGCTGAACCCCCTGATCCTTTCGCTTGTCGGCGACGACAAGTTGAGGATCTTGAAGTTTGCTGCGGTCGCGGCGCTGGTGATCGCCACGGTCGGAGCACTCTGCTCGTATGTCGAAAAGTGCCTCACTACCAGCGTCGCTCAATGGGTGATGCACGATCTGCGGCGGACGATCTATTCTCACATCCAGCGGCTCTCGTTGGCCTATCACGACCGGAAGCAGACTGGCGACCTGATCAGCCGCGCTACAAGCGATATCGATGCCATCCAAAGCTTCATTGCCACAGGTCTTCTGGGGGCGCTGGTCAACAGCCTGACGCTGGTGGGCATGGTCGGCGTCATGTTCTACGTCAATTGGCGCTTTACGCTGATCGCGCTGTCCGTAGCGCCGCTCCTGTTTCTCGTGGTCTACCGATATACGCGCCTCATTAAGAAAGCCTCCCGGGAAGTGAGAAAGAAGGAGGGCGAGATTGTTTCCGTGATTCAGGAAGTCCTCTCCTCGATTCGGGTGGTGAAGGCGTTCGCGCGGGAAGAGTACGAACAGCGGCGCCTCGAAGAACAGAGCCTGGAGGGCGTCGAGATCGCGCTTCGCGCCCGAAGCCTGAAAGCCAAGCTCTCCCCGTTTGTTGAGGTCATTGTGGCCTGCGGCACCTCGCTGGTGCTGTGGTTTGGAGCGCGGATGGTGCTGGACGGCACCCTTTCGGCCGGCTCGCTCATTCTATTCGTCATGTATCTCGCCAAGATGTACAAACCCATGCAGGAGCTTTCCAAAATGACCGACGCGTATGCGAAGGCGGCCGTAGGATACGAGCGTATCCGGGAAGTTTTGGAGACGGAGCGCGAGATAAAGGATGCGCCGGGCGCCATGCGCGCTCCCGAGTTGCGTGGAAAAATCGAATTCGAGAATGTCGACTTCAGTTACGAACCCAACTCGCCGGTTCTAAGAAATCTCACGTTCACCATTGAACCCGGACAGGTCGCCGCGCTGGTTGGTCCGACAGGAGCCGGAAAGACCACCATCATCAGCCTGATCCCCCGCTTTTACGATCCGACGAGCGGAACCGTGAAGATCGACGGCCGCGACGTTCGGCGTTTCACGCAGAAGTCGCTTCGCCAGCAGATCAGCTTCGTTTTGCAGGAAACATTGTTGTTTCACGCGCCCGTGTGGAGCAACATTGCCTATGGCAAGCCGGAGGCGACCCGTGCCGAAATTCTTCGGGCGGCCAAACTCGCCAATGCCGATGAATTCATCGAGAAAATGCCGCTGGGTTACGACACCATGGTGGGCGAAAGAGGCGTCACACTCTCTGGCGGCCAGCGCCAGCGTATCGCGATTGCTCGCGCCATCATTCGCAACACTCCCATCCTCATTCTGGACGAGCCGGGTTCGGGGTTGGACGCAGCGTCAGAACAACTGGTGTTCGAAGCGCTGGACCGCCTGATGGAGGGCAAGACATCTATCGTGATCGCACATCGTCTGTCCACAATTCGCCGCGCCCAAATTATCTTCGTTGTAAGAGACGGCACGATAGCGGAGAGCGGCACGCACGAAGAGCTGTTGCGATCGGGTGGTCTCTATTCGGAGCTTTACGAGCTGCAATTTCGTACGGAGGAAGAGGCCGAAAAACAGGCCAGTCCCCCATGACGGTCACAAGTCATTGAGCTCTGCGATTCTGTCCTGAATCACAGCGGCAAATCCTTCTACTTCCTTCGTCGAATATCCGGCGGCGCGAAAGGCATCCTGGATCTGATTCGTCGAAAGCCGGGCCAACAGTTGTCCCATCCATCTGGCATCAGAGCGAGGGATTTCCTTACCTATCCATCTCAGATGAAGGCGCCGGAGATACGCTCGAAGCTTGCCTGCGTACAGGAATGAAGGCCGGCTCGGCACCTTGAAGTCGACATACTCCGGCGTAACCCGGGTGATGAACTTCGAGCGACGGTATGAATCGAGGTTACCTTTTGACAGTCTGTGCGGCCAGATGTGCCCGGTGGCTCCAAAACTCGCGCCCAGATCGCTCACCATGTAGATCAGCTCGGGTTCATGCTTCTCCCGGTAAATTTCGTTATTAACGTCCTTCAGATCCCAGTTATTGATCACCGCCATCAGCACTCTTAGCCCATTGAACTCTCGCGTTCCGGTGAAGGGATCGTCACGCCACTTCCATATGCTGATCTTCTCTTCACCCTCCAGATGGCGCTTCAATCGGACGTTATGCATGGACCCATCGGGCGCAACGAACTTCTTGGCTCGCTTCAGATGAGGTGGAATGTTTTCGATAAGTATTTCCCGGAGAAAATAATCCTCATTCGCAAAATAACCGGCCGCCCAAACCAATCGCGAAGCTGCCGTCTCAGGCTGCGCCTCCTCGCCAAGTTTCACCGTCCATTTCACTCCGTTCTCATCGTGAACCAGGAACTTGGGATTCGAGCCATGGAGGTCTTCTTTGATGAAGGTAAACCTACTGTGAGGCTGATGTTCCTTGCCACCGGGTCCGTAGAACAGATTGCGGGTGGCGAGATCAGCGGGATAGCGCCATAGCAGCGCGGGCCCGCTCTGAGTACTTTCTGCCCGCTGTTTGCCGGTTTTACCTCCTTTGACCGTCTTGCCGGGCGCGGGTAAGCTCAGAACCATGAAGGCAAATGGCAGGGTAAGTCTTTGTAGAGTCTTGCGCATGGGGGCGTTGATGCCTCCTACGTCCTATCAGCAAGAACAATGCCAGGCTGGCGATGGTGGCGAAGTTGCTCACGGACGGGTAGAGGCCGTGTGTGAAGCTACTGGTTCAGCCAGGCGACGGCGTAGTACCGCTGGTCAAGGCCATCAGTAACGCCAAGAGCAATATTGAGATTCTCATTTTTCGCTTTGATCGAGGCGAGATTGAAAAGGCTTTGATCAGCGCGGTGAGCCGGGGTGTCGCGGTGCACGCGCTCATCGCCTACACGAACCGGGGTGGCGAGAAAAGCCTCCGGGAACTGGAGATGCGCCTGCTCGCGGCGGGAATCACCGTGGCGCGCACCGACGACGATCTGGTGCGATATCACGGAAAGCTGATGACGATCGATCATCGCGAGCTCTATCTGCTCGCGTTCAATTTTACTTACCTGGATATGGAGCACAGCCGAAGCTTCGGCGTGGTCACCAGGAATCGCAAAATCGTGCAAGAAGCCGGCAAATTATTCGAAGCGGATTCGAAACGGCAGGCTTACGCGCCCGGCATCCCGACGTTTATTGTCAGCCCCTTGAACGCCCGGAAGGAACTTTCGGCTTTTATCAGGAAAGCAAAAAACGAACTGCTCATTTACGATCCTAAAGTCGGCGATCGTGCAATGATTCGACTCTTGGAGGAGCGCGCCAGGGCGGGAGTTCACATCAAGATTATCGGACAAGTGAGCCGGAAAAGTGGAAAACTGGCGGTGCGCAAGCTGTCCCAGATGCGGTTGCACGCGCGCGTGATTCTTCGGGACCGTTATTTCGCGTTCATCGGAAGCCAGAGCCTGCGGACCGCGGAACTGGATGCTCGGCGGGAGGTCGGTATGATCTTTCGCGACCGAAAAATCGGGAGGCGCTTGGCGAAGATATTTGAAGACGATTGGCGCGTGGCTGAGCAAAGCAAGGAGCAGGTTGTGACCAAGGAGCCTGTTCCGGCCTCGAAGATAGCCAAGAAGTTGGCGAAAGCCGTGGCGAAGACGTTGCCGCCCGTTGCGCCGGTCATGGACGGGGTGGTCAAAGAAGTGGCCGGGCAGAAAGCAAATGTAGAGGTTAACGCCGAACAACTGGAAGAGACGGTAAAAGACGCCGTGAAAGAAGCGGTGAAAGGCGCCGTCAAGGACGTCGTACAAAAAGGCGTGGAACATACACGCGAGGAGGAGCCGGACCGCGGCCACTAGCGACCCGCGGGAACGGGATGAAATCAATGAAACGGCCATCATCATGCTCACTCTGACAGTTTGTTGGGCTAACGCCCGGTCACAGGAACGCGGAAACCTGGATGCGGCGAGCATTGACAATTTCGAAGCTCGCGTCGCGGAGTATGTGAAACTGCACAACACAGCCAAGGAGAAGTTGGCCCGCCTCACGCCCACGGACGCTCCGTCCGCGATCAAGCGTCACGAGCATGAGCTCACACGCGAGATTCGTGGCATGAGGCGTCAGGCTCGGCAGGGCGACATCTTTTCGGCCGGGATTTCCGCCCAGTTCCGCCGGCTGATCGGAATCACAATGAAAGGGCCGCAAGCGGCGCGCATCCAGGACAGCCTCCAGCGCGCGGAGCCTGTTCGGATGGAACTTCAGGTCAATGCCGTGTATCCGGCCAGCGTTCCGCTGCAATCGACGCCGCCGTCGCTCCTGTTGAACCTGCCCAAGCTGCCTCCGGAGGTCGACTACCGCGTGGTGGGCGACAAATTGGTTCTTCGAGATGTGGAGGCCAATCTGATCGTCGATTTCATTCCACACGCAATCCCCTGACTGCGGTTTTTGGTGAAAAGCAATGCGGCGCGCTGTTCTGGTAATTCTGACGAGCCTTCTGTTAGCGCAACACGCGTCACTCAACGCCGCACAGAAGCCCGTTCTAAAACTCCCGCTTAGACCCAAGTCGGTCCGCTTCGCCGTTATCGGCAAGCCGGAACAGTACGAAACCGCCAAACAAATGGCGAGTTACCGCGACACCTTTCCCTTCGAGTTCGTGATCATGTTGGGAGACAACATTTACGGCACCGAGACTCCAGCTGACTTTAAAACCAAGTTCGAGGAGCCATACAAAGCCTTGCTCGACGAAGGAGTGAAATTCTATGCGGTCTTGGGAAATCACGACGATCCCAATGAGCGCTTCTATAAGCCGTTCAACATGGGAGGAGAGCGCTACTATAGCTTCAAAAACGGCAATGTGCAATTCTTCGCGCTCGACAGCAATTACATGGATCCCGCCCAGTTAGACTGGTTGGACAATCAGCTCCCGAACGCGAACGCAAACTGGACCATTTGCTTTTTCCACCATGCGCTGTACTCCCATGCGAGATTTCACGGTCCCGACGCAGACCTGCGGGCGCGCCTTGAACCGCTCTTTGCAAAACACGGCGTCAACGTTGTCTTTTCCGGGCACGATCACGTTTACGAACGAATCAAACCGCAGAACGGAATCTACTATTTTGTTCTCGGCAACGCGGGGCAACTGCGGGTTCATGACCTCAGGCCATCCAAGGAAACGGCCAAGGGCTTCGATACAGATCGAACATTCATGCTGGTTGAAATCGCAGGAGACAAACTCTATTTTCAGACCATATCGCGGGCAGGCAGCACCGTCGATTCCGGTGTTCTGAAAAAGCAGTCCTCCGCTTCGACGGGCGCCGCGGCGCACGCGGCAGCGGCCGGTTCCGGCTACGCCGGGATGGATGACGGATACCGCTAGAGCCGACCCCGCGCCGCACCCGCGGCTTGCAATCGCCCGCGCGGGCGTTTAACCTAGCTAATCATCAGAACCATCATTTTTCACAGGAGATCCGGTATGCGCAAACTCTCGCTCGCTGTTCTGATCTGTCTCCCGGTCGCCTTCGCACAACCGAAAGTCGCACCCGATAAAGAGAATGCCATGAAGGCCGATCTGGCCGGCCAAATCGATGCCATGAAGAAGCAGGCGCAAGTGATGGTCGACAGCGTCTTCAGCTTCGGCGAACTCGGTTTTCAGGAGTTTGAGACATCGAAGTATCTGACCGGAATCCTGGAAAACGAGGGCTTCAAAATCGAACGCGGCATCGCAGGGATTCCCACCGCATGGGTCGCCTCGTGGGGAGTGGGAAAGCCGGTCGTCTCGCTTGGGTCCGACATTGACGATATCCCCCAGGCCTCGCAGAAGCCAGGTGTGGCCTGGCATGATCCGCTGATTGAAGGCGCGCCCGGACACGGCGAAGGCCACAACTCCGGCGTGCCGCTGAACATCATCGCCGCCCTCGCGGTGAAGAAGGTGATGGA
>QHXU01000255.1:9755-10246 GCA_003223065.1 Acidobacteriota bacterium
AGCATCTGAAGGGCACGATCCGGCTTTGGCCCGGTGTCGCCGAGGAACTGGTAGGCACGAAGGCTTATTACGTCCGCGCCGGACTTTTTAAGGACGTCGATATCGTGCTGTTCACGCACGTAGGAAGTAATCTGGGTGTGTCGTGGGGTCCGACCACCAGCAACGGCCTGGTCTCGATCGAATACATGTTTAAAGGTGAAAGCGCCCACGCCGCGGGAGCGCCATGGCGCGGCCGAAGCGCGCTCGACGCCGTGGAACTCATGGATGTGGGCTGGAATTAGCACCGCGAACATATGCGCCTGGCGCAGCGCTCGCATTATGTGATCACGAATGGCGGCGACCAGCCCAATGTAGTGCCTCCGACTGCATCGGTCTGGTATTACTTCCGTGAGGCCGATTACGACCACATCATGGACATGTGGAGGATGGGCGATAACATGGCCAAAGCCGCGTCGCTCATGACCGATACGACGTTCACCTCGCGTCTTCTG
>QHXU01000304.1:0-4100 GCA_003223065.1 Acidobacteriota bacterium
TTCTCCGGGCGCATGGCGCGCGCGCCGCGGTGGCCGTGAACCAGGATTTCAGGCTCGGCCGGCAGCATTGCAGAAAATGCTAACACGGCCAGCAGGCTTCGCACCGTTAATCCTGCGCCCGCCGCAGCTCACACTGGCAACAGTCACTGCAACGCATGCACTTTTCGCAGCTATGGTTGGGGCACACGTCCTTGGTGCAGAAGACGCAGATATCGGTCGAAGGCTCGCCACAAATGCTGCACGTAAATGTAACAACCTCATTCATTGGGCTTCTGCTCCGGTTTCTTTTTGGGCAGAGACGGCTGACGGTTTAGCGTGCCACGGCAGCGCTGCGCTTCCTGATCCATGATCTGAAATTCCTTCTCCTTGGTGGCCGCCAGTTCAGTGATATATTGCCTCAATTTATCGCGATTCGAGGAATTCTCCCCTAAGACGCCAAGCATAAGGTCGCCCACGGCCGGGTTCTGATATTTCCGAACGCCTTCGATGAGAGACTGCAAGCGCGTCTCAAGCGATTGAAACCGGAAATAGGTATCGAGCACCGCCGTGAGCCGGTCCGGTTGTTTTTCGAGAGCGCTCGCGGAATCGATCAGGAAACCGAGCTCGTCTTCGGCGCTGCGCCACTGGGGGACGTAGGCAGCGGGAGCCCCTTTGGAGATCCACTCCTGCGGCGTCAACTGATCCAGAATCGGCTTCAGACGCTTGGCTTGCGCCGAAAGCGTCTCGACGGTCCGTGAGATGTCCCATTCGGCCGCGACACCGGACGGAGCCTGCCCGAATGCAAACATGGGCACCAGGATGACCGGAAGGCCTATCGCTTAGTGTCGCACGGCGACAGGGGGCACGAGTCCATGCCGCCAGCGCTTCCGTCGTCAGAATCAACAGGACACTGAGTTAGTGTGGGGGAGGTGGCGGTGGAGGAGGGGGCGGGGGAGGTGGCGGTTTGGGAACCTTCGTGTCGCCCACCGAGCCTCCACCCGCGGCGCCGCCAGTGACTCCGGGCACCCTCGGCGAGCGGGTGGCCATCGTCGTTACAGCATCCATGATCATGCGCAACGCCTGCCGGGCCAGAGACCGCTTATCGATCAAGCTCGCCTCGAGCGGTTGCGCCTTGTAGACACGGATCGACTCGCCGGTGCCCAGCATTTTGGGATTGCCGCGAGGCAGCAAAGCGTGCTGCACTTCGACCAGGCCTTCCTCGACCTCAACCAGGGTAGTTTCGTCGTCGTCGTCCACGGAGACGTCGAAGGTGGTTCCGCGAACCGAGATGACGGCGGTCGGCGTCAGGACACGGTTCGGGTTTGCGACTGTCCCCAAATGCTCGATGTGCACGCGCACGCGGCCGACCAGAAGATCGATGAGATCCTTCCAATTCGGCGGGTTCTTGCGGAACACCACCCGCGAGTTCGGGTATACGAAGAAGGTGCTTCCATCAGATACCTGGAAAAGGGCGTTGCCGTCCGGGCCGGTGACGATCAACTCCTTTACCTGCACCAGGTCGCCGACGAATAGGGCCCACGCCCGCGAATCCCTTAGTACCGAAACCTGCCCGCTTGCCGTCACAACTTTAGCGGCGTAATTGATAGAATCGGAGGGTGGCATCTGGCCCGGGCACACCACGGCGGAGGCTGCGAGCAGCAGCCACAATCTCCCCGTTGATGCGCGGGCGATGCCGGGCATAAGCGAGCCTCCGCGGCAGTTCCAATCGTACTGGAACTCCGATCGAAGTTCAGTCTAACACTAAAATTGCTGTGCAACTAGATGTCCGCCTAGGATTTTTCTTCTTAGAACCACTGAAATCAGCGGTTTCTGAGGTGAACCTCCGATGATTGAGGATACAATAGACTCATTGTATGTGTAGAACGGCCACAATACGGCTGCTCACTGCCACAGTTTTGTTGGGGAGCAGCTTGTGGGCGCAAGCGCTTCCGCAGTGGCGACACATCGGAAACGCGGCGATAGACCGGTCATTGGCCGGATTGGCCACCGGCCCGGTGAACCGGGTATGGTACTCGGCCGACGGGTCCCGATTGTGGATTCGGACGGCGTCCGGGCATGTGTTTGGAACGACAGATTTCGAGACTTGGCGCCCGGCATCCGATGCCACGCCGGAGCCGGCCGCACGGTCCGCCGCGGCGCTAAGGTTGCCTGAGAACGGCGCGAGGGCGCGGGCCCGGGTCCAGTCTTCCTCTGTGGTTTATGCATTTGGCAGGTTCGCTTACCGGTCTGAAGACGGGGGCGCGAGCTGGGAAAACCTGAGCGCGTTCCGTTCGTCCTCGATTCTGGGGAACAACTTGCGGGATCTTGCCGTGTCGCCGCGCAATGACGAGGAGGTCGTGGCCACGGGGGCGAACGGCGTGTTCCGCTCGCTCGATGGTGGGAAGTCGTGGAGCGGGCTGAACCAGGGCCTGCCCAATCTTCCTGTGAGCAGGCTACTGAGCCTTCCGGCGGGCGACCGCGGCGTGCGGGTGGCGCTCTCGGACGGAGATGTGGTCGAGTGGGAGCCGGGCCAGAAGCTGGCATGGCATCCGGCCGATAACACCGAAGTAACTAACGAGACTCTCTTGCGGCAGGCGCTCGGGTCACTGCGGGGCGCCGTATTGACGGCGATCAACCGAACCGGGGCGTTCATTTATACCGGAACGAACGATGGGCGGCTCAGCGTCTCCTCCGATGGCGGGAGCACGTGGCAGCCATATTTCAGCATCAACGGGAGCGGAGCGGTGGAGCGTTTTTGGGTGGATCCGAACGATCCGCGGGTGGCTCTGGCGGTTTTGGGCTCCCGGCCTCGCGACGCTTCGCCGGCTGCGCCGGCTGTACACGTGGTTCGGACGATCAACGGCGGCGGTTTTTGGGACGACATTACGACCAATCTTCCGGACGCGGCGGCCCATGGGATTACCGCGGACCGAACCAGCGGATCCATTTACGTGGCTACCGACCGGGGCGCCTTCTATACCCAGGCCGATCTTGGAAGCTTGCCCACGGCCGCCGCCTCCTGGACCGCGCTCGCCGGGCTGCCACCAGCGGCCACGGCGGACGTGAAGCTCGATCAGGACGCCAACCAGCTTTGGGCCGCGATCGACGGCTTTGGCGTGTATTCCACTCTGGCTCCTCATCGGCTGCGGGATCCACGCGCGGCGAGCGCCGCGGATTTCATGGTGCACGCGGCTGCGCCTGGATCGCTGGTAAGCGTGGTGGGGGCGAAGGTGGAAGCGGCTCGCGCCGGCGATCTGGCCATACCGGTGCTGGCGGCGGACGATTCCGAATCGCAGGTTCAGATTCCGTTTGAAGCGCGTGGGAATACACTTTCACTCGCGTTGGATGGAGCGAACGGCCGGAGGATGCTGGCGCCATTGCCGCTGGAACCGGCAGCGCCGGTGATCTTTGTCGATCGCGATGGGTCGCCCATGCTGCTCGACGCCGACAGCGGGGTGATGCTCGACGCGATGAAGCCCGCGCGTTCGCGCTCTCACATCCAGATCCTGGCGACGGGGCTCGGCCGCGTGAAGCCGGATTGGCCCACGGGGCTGGCCGCTCCACTCGAGAATCCGCCGCAGGTGGCCGGCGTGGTGCACGCCTGGCTGGATCGCACGCCGGTGGAAGTGACGCGCGCGGTGCTGGCGCCGGGCTACATCGGTTTCTACCTGATCGAGATCGAAATTCCGAAAATCGTCAACTACGGCCCCGCGGAGTTGTACCTCGACGTGGATGGTCAAGCGAGCAACCGCGTCCGGGTGTATATCGAGCCTTGAGCTAAGCCTCCGGCGGTCCGAACCTTTGTTGCCCCACTACGACGACGCACGCCTGGCCGTTCGTGATGCCTTTAGACACCGGTTCACTGAAAAGAAGTTGCACGCCGCTTGGGCGGTGGCCGCCGCAGCTACTTTACACGCGCAAAGCCTTGATACGTGTACGTCATCGGACGCGGTCCCGGAAGGTAACACGTCCTAAGCTCACTGATCTCAAAGCCGGCTCCCTCGATGAGGTCGTCGATCTTGCGATTGAGGTGGCATCCGCCCGCTATACGCTTCCAAATGGGTGTGAGCCGGTCCTGCCAGGCGACCACACCAGGATCGGGAGCGCGGCCATGTTCCAAA
>QHXU01000304.1:4128-6962 GCA_003223065.1 Acidobacteriota bacterium
AAGTGCGCTGGACGCATTCGGGATAGAACATAGGGTCCACGTTAAGACGGCCGTGTCGACGCTTGCCTCGGAGACCGGCAGCGGGTCTTCGGCGGACTGCACGAAGAGTTCGACTTCGAGCGGACTGGCCGCTATTCTAGCGCTCGCCATCCGCTGGAGTTCCACCGAAGGGTCGACACCGCAGACCCGCCGAACCTGCGATGAATAGTAAGGCAAATTCAAGCCCGAACCGATGCCTACCTCCAGCACATCGCCGCGCGCATGAGGGAGCCATTCGGCGCGCAGGCGGGCCGTCTCCCTGTTCCTCATCGCAAGATCAATGACGCGGGGCAGAACGTATTTCGAGTAGAAGCCCATGTCGAGCGAGGTTCTTCCTCCGCATGGTCGCAGAGCCGCGCACCTCTCAAGATAGCGTGTGGGCAGCGAGGGCGGGCTTGCGCCGCCGATTCTGGACCCTTCAACTGACCGCCCGTAAGGCGCGGTGAACCCTCTTTATCGGGTGTATATTGAACGTTGATGCGATATGTCCGCTTGATCGCGCTGGCCGCTCTCGCGTTCTGCCCCGCTGCCCCGCGGTTGCAGGGGCAAGACAAGCAGATCGAAAAACTCGCGCCTTACTATCCAACGCCGGAGACGGTGGTCGACAAGATGCTACAGCTCGGCGGGCTGAAGCAGGGCGAGAAGATGTTCGATCTCGGCTCGGGCGACGGCCGTATCGTCATCATGGCAGCACGTAAATACAAGGCCGACGCAACAGGCGTCGAGTTCGACGAATCGCTGTACAAACAGAGCATGGAGCGCATCAAGAATCTGGGACTTGCGGCGACAGCCCGTATCATCCACGGCGACCTTATGAAGCAGGATTACTCCTCCGCCGATCTGATCACCGTGTATCTGCTTCCGCTTTCGAACGACAAGGTCAGCCCGCTGCTCGAGAAGCAGATGAAGAAGGGGGCCCGCGTGGTCGCGCACGATTTCGAATTCTCGGCCTGGAAGCCGGCGAAGATCGAGGACATCGACGACGACGGCGAGGGCCGGAGTCACCGTTTGTACCTTTACAGGCGCTGACATGGTGCCATACCGAGGGAGGCTGGCCCTCCGTATTGCTCGCCTGGTTCTGGCGCTCGGGTGTGTGGCCTGGTACGTCCTCGTCAGGGGTCCGCATCTCACCTGGGTTATCGCGTTGCTGGCAGCGTATACCGCCTATGCCATCGGCGCGCTGCTCGAGGTCCGTTTCGATTCAACGGTGCGCGCCGGGGTGGCCCTGGTGGCGGACACGATTTTCTTCGGATTCTGGGCCTGGGCGGGGCTGGCCGGGTTAACGCCAGCGGGTTTTCTATCGGCGCTCGTGTGCGGCTACGTTTTTGCTTCGGCCGTGGTGCTCCACGATTTCGAGCGGGTATTGGCGGTCGCCGTCACGGCTACGGTTTTTGCGCTCGTGGTGACACCCCCGGGACAGGACACACTGCTTTGGACGGTGATCGGCACGGGCGCGGTGGCCACGGCCCTGTCGTTGTATAAGCGATATCTCGAACGGCGCATGTCGAACACGCTGCGCCACAACGTCATCATCCGTTCCCAGGCGCAGAGCGCACGCGAGGCGGAGCGGCAGCGCATCGCCGCCGATTTCCACGACGGGCCGCTGCAAAGCTTCATCAGCTTTCAAATGCGCCTGGAGATCGTCAAGAAATTGCTGGCACGCGACATTGAAGCCGCCGCGGACGAATTGCGCCAGTTGCAGGACCTCTGCCGGACGCAGGTGAGCGAACTGCGCAGCTTCGTGCGCAGCATGCGGCCGGCGGAAGAGGGCATGAGCCTGGCCGCATCGCTCAACCGCATGGTAGACCAGTTCCAGCGCGAAACCGGCATCTCCGCGACATTCTCCAGCAGCGATTTTCAGGATCCCGCCGATACCGAGGTGTCACTCGAGCTGCTTCAGATCGTACGCGAGGCGCTCAACAACGTGCAGAAACATTCGGGCGCCACGCGCATCGCCCTTTCCCTGGGCAAGAGCGATCAGAAGCTCGAAATTTCGGCCGAGGACAATGGCGGCGGCTATCCGTTCAGCGGCACGTTCACGCTGGAGGAACTGGAGCTGCTGCGGCTCGGACCGGTGAGCATCAAGCGCCGCGTGCGGATGCTCGGCGGCGAAATGATGCTCGAGTCGCGGCCGGGACAGGGATCGAGTTTACAGATCCGGATTCCAGTGTGAAGATTCTTACAGCCGGGATGGCGTTCTGCCTGTGCGGCTGCGCCCGCTACGCCGATTTCACGCTGCCGGCGCCGGAGGCGGGCGGCCCGCGCGCTCCATTCGTCTGGGAGCGGTCAGCGGAACCGGTGCTTGCGCGCGGCGCAGCAGGCGAATGGGATTCGGCCGACGTGCTGAACCCGTCGGTGATCCGTTTTCGAAGCGCCTATTGGAATTTGTACTCGGGATTCGACGGGCAAACGTGGCGTACGGGCACGGCGACTTCCGAAGACGGTGCGCATTGGAAAAAGCTGGGGCCCGTGCTGTCGCCCTCGGGATGGGAGGGCGGGTATATCGCGGCTAACGGCTCAGCGCTGGTGGAGGGCGAAGAGATTCTTTACTGGTATCAGGCAGGCGAGCCTCCGCGGATTGCACTGGCACGATCGCGCGACGGACTTGCGTGGCGGAAGAATACCGAGCCCGTGCTCATCACCGGGCCGCGCGGGAGCTTTGACGAGAGCGGAGTTGCAGACCCGTACGTGATACGCTCGGGCGGCCGCCTTTATATGTTCTATGTGGGGATGGACCGGGCACGGCGGCAACGCTTGGGAGTCGCGCGGTCGAGCGACGGCGTCCGGTGGGAGAA
>QHXU01000304.1:7073-18684 GCA_003223065.1 Acidobacteriota bacterium
ACGGGCCGGGATCGCGCCGAGCGCCGCCGCATCGGGCTCGCGCACTCGAGCGAGGGCGTGCACTGGCAGCTAGACGCTGATTTCGCACCGATCGCGGGCGGCGAAGAATGGGACAGCCAGGTTATCTGCGACCCATCGGTCGAAGTCCTTCCCGGCGCCGTGCGGGTGTGGTTCGGCGGCGGCGACGTCGCCCATCCGGCGGAAAATATCCACGGACAGATCGGCGCCGGCATGCTCCGCAGCCATTAGCGCGTGATCGCGCCCATACGGCCGTTCTGATAATCCTCAACCGCCTGCGCGATCTCGGCTTTGGTGTTCATAACGAACGGGCCCCATCGCGCGACTGGCTCGCGCAAGGGCAGGCCTGCAATCAGCAGGACATCCAGAACCGCGCCACCGGATTCGAGCGCGACCTCATCGCCATCCTGCTTAAAGATCGCTGCGTTGTGCCGGCTCACGCGGCTTTCACCGAAGACGCCTTCGCCGTCGAGCACGTAGGCGAACGCGTTGTACCTGCGCGGAACAGGCTGCGTGATTTTCGCGCCGGGTTCGAGCGTGAAATGCAAGTACAGAATCGGCGTCCGGGTGTCGATCACGGCGCGCGCGCCGAGCGACTCGCCGGCAATTACCCGCACCTTCACTTTTCCGTCGGGGCTTTGCGAAACGGGAATGTTCGACGCCGGAACCTCCTGATATCGAGGCGTCATCATCTTGTCGCGCTTTGGGAGATTGACCCAAAGCTGTAGACCGTGAATCCGTCCACCGGCCCGCGCGAATTCCTGGTCTGGCATCTCGGAGTGCACCACACCGCCGCCCGCTGTCATCCACTGCACATCGCCGGGCGCGATCTTGCCGGCGTGCCCGTGCGAGTCCCTGTGCTCGAACCGGCCGGACAGCATGTAAGTGACAGTTTCGAATCCTCGATGCGGGTGATCCGGAGCGCCCTTGGCCTCGCCGGGCTTCAGATCCATCGGACCCATTTCGTCCAGCAAGAGGAACGGGTCGAAATCGGAGAGTGTGCGAGTGGGGAACGGGCGATGAACGAGGAATCCTTCGCCCTCCAACGTCTCAACGCCTGGAACGACCCGCGATATGGAACGCGTCATTGTTAAGGCCTCTGCATATTTTTGATGCGCACGTCCACTAAACGTCGCAAGGGCTGCGGCCGTCAGGGCGGAAGAGTCTTACTTCACTGCGATTGTGACGCTGTTTTGGCTTTGCAGTGTGCCGACTTTCAACACCAGAGGCAGTGCCGGGCCAGGAACCGCGTCCGGCGGCACCACTGCGTTCACCTGAAAGAGGCCGGAAACCTGGGAGGGCGCGGAACCGTAGTAGGTGATCTGCGCATCGACGCCGCCGATGGTCACGGTCACCGGCAGAACTGGCTTTCTTGTATCGCCACCGTTGATTTCGCCGGTGATGCCGGGCGGAGACGTCGCGCCCTCTCCAGTTGCATAGATCTGAATCCGTGAGCCGCGCAAAGCGGGATTCAGAGAGTTGTTGATCGAATTGTCCTCGTTAAGCACAGCCGGGCCCTCGTCGAGCATAAAGATGGCAGGAGCAGAACTGGCCACGGAAACCGCGCCCGCGGGGATGGTCGTCCCGTTGAATTGCAGGCTTATGTTTGTGAAAGTTTTCGCATCGACTTCATAGGGCACGATCGCATTAACCTGTGTTGCGCACGCATACAGCACTGGCGCGGCAAAGCCGTCGAAGAGCACCTGTGTGCCGCCTAGGTTGGTGGCGACCTTGCCGTCGGGACCGAGACCGAACCCGGCGGGAGTGCGGGGTCCAATGTTCTGGCCGAAGAGGGTGATGATTTCGCCGGGGGCAAGGCTGCCCGGGATTTGCGATGCCGCGTTGACGATCGCCGGTGCGATCGCGATCGCGCTTTGTTGAGGCGGAGGCGGAGGAGCAGGAGCTACGATCAACGTCACCTGGATTGTGGCGGAATTGCTCGAGCCTGGCGGCGCCATCACGGTAACGTGCCCGGTGTACGTTCCTGGAGTCAGGTTGGCCACCGACGTGATCACATTCACCGTAGCCGGAGTAATCCGGGGCGCGAATGGAGGCAGGAGGGGTCCCGAAGTTGCGATATCGGCTCTGAGCCACGCGTCGCCATCGTCAGTAGAGACCGACCAACTGAATTCCACTGGGAGATCACCGGTGGAGACGTTGACAGGTTGGTAAGCACCTGCGTTATCGGCCACGGCTGTGAAGGACAATTTAGCCGGGTCCACTGCAACCTGCGGTGGTGTGCCGCTCCAAATCGTCAGCGTGATTGGAACATGCGCTGGGCCGGTTGCTAAAGGCGACACAATCGTCACGGTGCCGTTATAGGTCCCGGCTGGGAGAACCGCGGGGTCGACGCTTACGGTGACAGCGGGCACTCCCGGACCGTTTCTCACAACTGACGTCAACCAGGTTCCCCCGTCGTTCGTTTCCGAAGAGGTCGTGAACGGATCGAAAATGGGTGGAACGAAGATCACCTGCGAGGCCGGCGGAGGCTGCCCGGCCTGTACCGAGAACCGTAAGGTGACCGGGAATGGCGTGAGCACCCGCGGAGGCGGTGGTTCCACAATCTGGAATAGCACCGCGATGGTCTGTGTATTGCCTGGACCGGTTATTACGATTGTTCCTGTATCCTTCGATCCGCTCAATGCCGCAGGGTTGACTGAAATCGTGAGAGTGGCAGGAGTGCTAGCGTGATCCGGGGTTACGGAGAGCCAGCCTTGGCCGGACTGCGTCGAGGCGATGACAGACAACGGCAGCGGATCTGCGTTGCTAGTGACATTCACGAGCCTGGATGGCTCCGCAGTATCTCCCGGTTGTTTGCTGAACAAAAAGCTGGTCTGGTCTACGAACACCAACGGCTGGGAATCGACGCGGAATACTACTGGGATGACGGTCGACCGCGGATTGTATCCGCTCGGCATAAATGTAAGAGTTCCGTTGTAGACACCCGGACTGAGCTGTGACGCGTCAACGGTCACGGTAACCTTGGAGACCGAAGGGCAATTGGCCGGACTCACATAATCGATAAGGCAAGCGATGCCCTGCGCCGGCGAGACGGAAAGCCATTGGCCACCTGATGCGGTCGACGCAGAAGCCGAGAAGGGCGTCACCGCATCGTAATAAAGAACCGCCAGCGTCTTCTGAGGGGGAGGTTTCGTCCCCGCCGCCCAGTTCCATGTAACAGCTGTAGTGTTGTTGAAGAATTGAGTGGTGCCGTCGAGAGCGATGCTCAATTGAGTGGTCGGGCCTGGTGTGGAGCTCATCGGTGTGACCAATGTGCCGGCGGCAGGTCCCGCCACAGCCATTCGAATCGGTGCAGTGGGGAATATTTGGAGAGACGCCCTTCCGTACAACCCGCCACCCAACTTCTGGCCGGACTCGAGATAAATGGCGCCGGGCGGAAGCGTAACCTTCGTGCGCATGATTCTGGACCCATTAGTCAATGTCGCAACTGAGTCGATGATAACGTCGACCGGATCCTTGTGGGGGTTTTCCAGCGACACGCCGGCATCTGAAACGACGAAGGTTCCAGCGTTTCCGGCCGAATAAAGCAGTAGTGGAAAGATCGGTTGAATGGTCGTCAGCGGGCCGCTCGCTGGACGATGTACAAAACTCCCGCGGAGAGAAGAGAAAAATGCCGTCTGCGAATGGTCGGGATTCTGGACCAAAACGCGTAAACGCGTTTCGCGGTCAGGTCAGCCGCCGCGCCGAGCGTCAAATCGATCTCTTGCGGGCTGACAAACTGAGTGGACGCGATGCTCACTCCGTCGACTGCAACCGTCGTGTGATCGGTGAAGCCGGTGCCATCGATCTTCACAACTGAGCCAGCGGGCAGCATGCCGCCCCCGGGCACAACGTCCTGCACGGACAGACTACCGCCCACGGTAAGCGTTCCCGGCACGCCAACCACCGAGTACTGAACGTGCTGTGTATCCCGCCAAGACGTACTCCCGGCATGGAAGGTCAATGGAGAAGTCTTGCCCGGCGTCGCGCTTGCCAGAACCGGGACAGACACAACGAGAATCGGCACACCCGCCATACGGCCAATACCGCCGGTCTGCGAGCTGAAATGAGCATCGAGATGGCGGCCTTGAATGTCGCCAGCACCGACCTGGTCGCCCGTTGCGCTGAATACATCAACGGCAATGACTTCGCCGAATACTGTTGGATCGAGGTCCATGATGACTTCGCCGCTGATTATCGTTTTGGTCGTATCCAGGGAAATCTGAATCTGCGCTGTACCTCCAGGTGGAACAGTGACGCTCTCGACGTGAGCGCCCAAGGATAGAGGTGAGCCAGGTGCCGCGGGGAGGCTCGTTGCCCAGGCAAGAATGCCACAGAGTGCGAGGCATGGCGGCACAAGCCGACACTCCGTCGCGTCGTGGAAGAGGGCTGGTTTGAGCATCTCCGATCCTTTCCTGAGAGGCGGCGAGCACGTCAGGCTCCGCGCTTACCCTCGCACGGCAATCACTGCGGTAGGGTGGTGAATCCGGTTTATATTTGACTGATCCTGAATAAACCGGATTTTCGCCCTGATTCTGTAGACCGTTCGCTCAACCAGATCGAATGGCGCCCTTGGATAACGGGAGACGCTGGTGACGGAATCAGGATAAATATCGTACGACTCACCACGGTACAGCAATAGAGTGGCGCGCCCTCGCTTTGAGAGGAGCAGATCCGCTGGGTATAACTCTTCTCCCAGCATCAGCTGCTTTGGAGCGCCGGAACGGATCAGTAGGATCTCGCCGCTCAGAGCCGTGACTTTAGCACATGGATCCTTGTTGCAAGTCCTCATCAAACAGCGAGCGGTCTGCAGCAGTATTCCATCCACTGAGGGTGCTTTCGCAGCCGTAAGCATGGATACGGGAGGCGGGGATTGCACCGAGGGGCTCACCGAGACCGACAGTTGAGCCGAGAGCCGGATCCCGGATGCCAGCAGTAGCGTCAGGCAGCAGAATACGGGCCGTTTCATCCCACTTGCCCTTTCTGCGGTTCGCTCTATTCAGATAGAACCTGGACGATCAGCTTGTTTTTCAGTTCGCGGCCCGGCCGGACCGCCCGATCCGACACCGCCCGCGCTTGGGAAGGAACAGTTATAAGTGCGAAGTTACTAGATGCGGCAGCCCCTTCGACCTCTCGAATCGCCCTGCCCTGCGAATCCGTCCCGCCGGAAAGAAGCTGTCGATGAAAAAGTTGTGTGGCGTTGGCAGGGGCGCAGACAGATGCGGGCTACCAGGAGCCGGTCGAGGGCTGCCTTGAGATCATCGACGATGTCTTTGGTTCCGCTACCGAGTTTCCTGGACATCTATCTGCCTCATCCGCGGGGGATTCTTAGCACTCCGTTCGCCACGTCGGAACTGCCAGGTCCTCACATTGTTTGGCGTCGACGCCTATATACCGCCGCCGGTTTTTCTTTTAGTTACACGCCCAGTCATCGTTTCGCGAAGCTGTTCAGGAATTATTCTTCCAGTGCGGAATGACAAAATCCGTCTGTTCGGAGCAATTCGCTATAGAATTTCTTACAAAAGTAGGTGGAAATTACAAACCATTCTATGGATGACCGGAAAATATCGCACGTAGTGTAAGACTCCTGTGCCCTCGACGGTCGCGCCGGCTCCGGAGCATCCTGTCCGATCACGGCCACGCGGCCGGCCGGTAACTCGCGACCGCCCATTCATCAAGGCGAATCTGGCAACCTGATTGCCTTTTCGCCGGACGATGCTGCTCTCGCGACCTTTGCTCGTGATCCTCAACTTGTCGTGCGGAATGGTCAGCGCAGCGGCGTTGGTGCCATTGCAGGTCCTGAAATCCCCTTTGCCCGTCGCGGGATTGGAAGTGAATCGAGGGCAGGCGAAGCCGGAAATCCTGTTCCTAAGCCGCGGAATTTCCCCTGTGGCCGTGACGGCTCAGTCGATTGTTTACTCCCCGCTTGGCGTGCGGCAGAATTTCGTGGCGAGCAATCCCAACCCAGAGGTGCGCTTTTTTGACCCGATACCTGGCGTGGCGAACGCGCTGACCGGCGCCGACCCGCTGAAATGGGTCATCGGGATCCCACGCTACGCGACGGCGCGCCTTTCCGAAGTCTATCCAGGAATCGATGCCGAACGAACGGAGAGCCTGTGCCGATTCTGTTTGCCTCGTACTGGCAATGTGATTCTTCCTTATTCGTTGCCGGTGGGGGCCTTGCCGAATATCCAGGTAGAGACCCAAGGCAGCCTGGGGAATGAGCTGGGAGGCATCCGGGTGCAAACTGCGGGGATTTCCCTATTTCGGGTGGCCACGGATGCTCCAGAACGGCGCGGTAGCTCGGATTCCTGCCGGGCCGAAGTTGACTGTCGAGTATGCCGGGGCTGCACCGGGGCTGGTGGCAGGAGTCACGCAAATCAATGTGGTGCCGTTGGCCGTAGCGACGCCAGGGCTTACGTATTATCCGGGCTATGTAACCATTGCCGTGAGCCCTGATTGACTTGTTCGACGCGGTTAGAGTTACTCGCGGGGAACATGCCGATTTAATACTTGTTAGCCCGGCGATCACTTGTGACAAGGGGCTGGAAGATGAACTCACGGATAGCGAATCTTCCCATTTTCATCTTGGCGTCGTTATTGATCTGTGTGTACTTTCTGGCCTTGGCGGGTCAGGGCCTCAGCGCTGGATTCACCACCGACGACCTGGTGAACTTGACCACATATTGGCATCAATCCCCGGCTACGCTCGTCAAGGAAATTGTTTGGTACTTTTCGCCGTCTTATCGGCCCTTAGGTGGCCTGTTGTTCTACCGCCCGCTGCTCGCACTCGCGGGACTTCAGCCCCTTCCTTACCGGATCCTATGTTTCGTACTACTTGCCGGAAACCTTGGGCTGATGTATCTCGCAATTCGGTCAATCGTTGTCTCCTCAGAGATCGCGGCTATATCCACGCTAATCGGCGCCTTTCATCCACGATTGGTGGACCTCTATTGGAACAACGGCACCATTTACGACATTCTCTGTTTCACCTTCTATTTCGGGGCATTGTCCTATTATGTGCGGGCGCGCCGGGCGGGTCCTATCTTGAATCTTCGGGGGACAGCCACGTTTCTGGCCCTCTACGTAGGCGCATTGGACTCTAAAGAGATGGCAGTAACTCTACCCGTGATATTGATCCTCTACGAACTGATCTACTTCCCGCCAGCTCGTTTCAACATCAGGCAAGCTGGTAAATGGGCCGTGAGCAGCTGCCGTCTGGCGGCAATCGCGGGAGCGATGACCGCGCCCTACGTTTGGGCCAAATTCCTTACGCAAAGCCCGTTCAGCCAATTGCCTTCCTATCATCTCAAAATAACGTTGGACCAATTCCTGGTCACATACGGCGCGTACCTCAAGACTCTCTGCTTTCGGAATCATTGGTTCAGCAAGACTCAAACCGCTGTTCTCCTGGCAGCCATGCTAGTCGTCGCGCTTCTGCTAAGGTCTCGCCACTTGGCCTTCGCCTGGTCAATTGTTCTAGTCAGCTTCTTGCCGATTGCATTCATTCCTATGAGGGACGCGTATGTGCTCTACATTCCTTTGACTGGTTGGAGCTTGTATGCAGCGGGGTTGCTGGTGTCACTTCGAGATGCGGTCATCTCTTCCCGCAAGTCGATTGGCGCTGCCAAGTCCGCCAGATCGCCCTTTTTCTGCTCGTCCTGGCATTGCTGCTGCGTGCCTATCGCGTCCAGCGGTTGCGGATGTACGGTGAGTTGACGCTCGGACAGCCGGCCATCCGGTCCGTACTTGGGCAGCTCGACCGGCTCCATCCGAGACTTCCTCGCGGTACGCGACTATTGGCGATCAATGACCCACTTCCACACCGATACGAGTTGCTCCTGCTTCTGCGCCTGTATTTTCGCGACGGCGCGCTAGAAATGGATCACGAAACTTCAAATGACGGCCGCCATCAGTATGTGATCGTTTGGTGCGGGACAACGCTATACCTATTGACGGACGAGCTCTCGGTACACTAAGGAAACGTGATTTCGATACTGCATGCGGCGGTGCGGGACCATGTGGAGGAACTGCGCCGGCAATTCATCGCCAGCCGCCCGTTTCGACACGTGGTGATCGAAACATTTTTCGATCCCGTGTTCTTAAATGAGCTGATCGGGCAGTTTCCCTCCTTCGACGCGGGCCACGCCATCAACGAGCGCGGCGAAACCGGCCGCAAAGCCGTATTTTCCGATGTTGCCCGGCTTGGTCCCGCCTACGCGCGTTTCGATCAACTGATGCGCGACCGCGAGTTCCTGTCGCTTGTGGGCCGCATCACGGACATTCCTGATCTGCTCTATGATCCGGACTACGCCGGCGGCGGCACACATGAGAATCTGGATGGACAAGAACTCGACAGCCACGTGGATTTCAACTACCACCCGACGAGGCACCTTCACCGGCGGCTGAATCTGATCGTGTTCCTGAATCCTGAATGGGAAGAGGCTTGGGGCGGGTGCCTGGAACTGCTGCGCGACCCTTGGGCCACGGATGAGGACGCACGCAAGGTGGTGCCTCCGCTGGCGAACCGGGGCGTGATCTTCGAAACAACCGAGGCTTCCTGGCACGGATTCCGCCGCATCCGGTTGCCGCCTGACAAAGAGATTTCGCGGCGTTCGATCGCGGTCTATTTCTACACCCGAAACAGGCCCGGAAAGGAACTGGCGCCCTCACACGGCACGATTTATTACCAGCGCCCGCTACCCGAGCACATCCAATCCGGCTACACGCTGCGGGAGGAAGATGCCGCCGAGATTCAATTGCTGCTGGCGCGGCGCGACAAGCAGATCCAGTTCCTGTATGAGCGGGAGCTGGAGTTTTCCAAGGCTATCGCCGCCATTACCAGTTCACCATCGTTCCGGCTGGGGAGAGCGCTGACGTGGCCGGCCCGCGCGGCGCGGGCACTCTGGGCACTCTTCAGAGTTCGACGATAGAACGAGGCTAATCCTGCTTGGCGACCTGAAAATGGCTAAGCGTATCAGCGTAGTTGGCGATGCCCTTGTACAGGGCCTCGGCGATCTTCTGGCGATGCTCGGGCTTGCGCAGCAACGCCTCGTCAGTGGAGTTGGTCAGGAAACCGATTTCGGCCAGCACACTGGGCATCGACGCGCCGATCAACACGACGAACGGGGCCTTCTTGATGCCACGGTTCCGGGCCGCTGCGTTGCCCCTGGCGGACACCCCGTATAGCGCGGTCTGCAAGCGTGCGGCGAACTCCCGCGACTCATCGATCTTGTCCTTGAGGGCGATCTTCTGCAGCACTTCCTTAAGGTCATAGATCGAGCGCTCCGAACTCGCGTTCTCGCGCGCCGCGACGTCCAGCGCAGCCTTCGAGGTGGTGAAGTTCAGGTAGTAGGTTTCGACGCCGGCGGCCGCGCGGTAGGGGGACGAATTGGCGTGGATGGACAGGAACAGGTCGGCCTTGCGCTCATTCGCGATCCTCGTGCGGTCTTCGAGGGCGATGAAGGTATCGTCGGAGCGAGTGTAGATGACCTCACTCCCCAGCCGCTGTTCGAGCAAAGCGCCCAAGCGCCTGGCAACATCGAGCACGATATCCTTCTCATACAATCCCGATGGTCCATGCGTGCCTACGTCGTGGCCCCCGTGGGCTGGATCGAGCACCACGCGGCTCAGCTTCAGCCCGAGCACACGGGTGAGGGAACGGTTCCGGCCGGCTCTGTGTTTCGCGGGCAATGGTTCGGTGAGAGGCGGTCTGTCTTTTCGGGCAGCGGCCGGTCGGCCGGTTCGGAAGCCGGGGGAGGAACGTGACGATTGATTGCAATCGGTGTCAAAGGAACGCGCGCCGGCTTTGAGGCGATCGCGATCGAGGGCGGCGGCGACAGGATCTCGGGTTGCGAATCAGGGGCAATAGCAGCGTGCGGCGGCGGAGGTTCAAACCTGCGCGGCTCCAGTTTGTTTGCCAACGGGGGGGCCGGGTTCACGACAAGGTCGAGTTCGACGGGGCGGAGGGCAGGATCGCTCAATGTTGTGGAACCCGTGACACTGGCGGTTGCCGGAGGCGCCGGCCGGTCCTTCAGCCGCAATTCGATCATCAAACGGTCCGGGCTGGACAGTTGGGAGGCGGTGAACTCCGCGTTGCTTTCAAGATCCAGCACAACGCGCGTCACGCCGGGCTGTGTTTCCGCGACCCGGATCTGTTTCAGCAGCGCGTCCCCGACCGGGATGACGTGCATCCCTTTGCTCACCATACCCGGCTTCGCTCCCTGGATGTCGAAAAACAGCCGCTCGGGATTACTTAGCCGGTCCGCCCTGTAGTGGAATTCGGAGGAAACTTCGACGGCGACGCGCGTCACGTCCCCCAGGGACCAAAATCGGACGGCCGTCACCTTGCTAGGGGGTGCGGCAACAGACACACCACCGGCAATCAGAGCGCCGGCCAGTAGAAAGGCGGCGTTACTGCGTGGTCTTGAGATGTAACCTGCCATTTGCGTCGACGAACAATTCCAGCTTGGGGTGCGTCTCCTCCGTAGCAACTGGCTCGGCCGTGGCCGTTTTGGCCGGGGCGGGAGTTTTCGCCGCCGCGGCGCGGCGAGCTTCGCCGTAGCGCTTGCCCACCTGATACACGTAGTTTTCCGTCTCTTTAAATGGGGGGATCCATTTGTACTTCTGCACCGCGCCCGGGCCGGCGTTGTAGGCCGCCAATGCCAGGCGATCATCTTTGTATAGATCCTGGAGATATTTGAAATACTTCACGCCGGCTTCGATGTTCTCGCGCGGATCGAAGCTATTGGCGACGCCGAGCAGGCGCGCCGTCGGCGGCATCAACTGCATCAGGCCTTCGGCGCCTTTCGAGGAGACCGCGTGCGGATTATAGTTGCTCTCCACCTTGATCATCGAGTGGACCAGCAGCGGATCGACCTCATGCGCCCGCGCGCTCTGCTCAACGAGTTCGTTAAGGGCCGCGGCCGGCGCGGCGGGCGGGCTAGACATTTTGACCGCGCGCACGAGCTTTCCAGTGCGGGGATCGGCCCGCACCACCAGCGTCCCGTGCCGCGCCGGTTCGGGCGCAGGCACATCGGCGGCGAACATCGGCAAGCCGAGTTGGAGGAATGGCAGCATGGCAAATGCCAGTATAGAACAAATATACATGCTTTTGTTTCGCTGCGCTAGAGTGCTCCGCCGACCAACGATTGCTACTATCATCTCATGGACGGCTTCAGCGGCATTTCGCGGGCCGGATTCGTGCTGGTGGGCGGCCTCAGCTCCAGGATGGGGCGCGACAAAGCGCTGCTGCCGTTTGAGGGCTCGACACTGGCCGGCGAGGTTGCGTCGCGCGTGCGTCTGGCTGCGGGGAATGTCGCTTTGATCGGCCCGCCGCATCGCTATGCTGCTCTTGGCTTTCCGGTCACGGCAGATCTTGTCGAAGGCTGCGGGCCGCTCGGTGGCGTATACACCGCGCTGCGAATCACGCAGGCGGAGTGGAATCTGATAGTTGCCTGCGATATGCCGGCCGTGACCGCGGATTTCCTCGGGGACCTGCTCGAGCGAGCCGAGGCCAGCGCCGCCGAATGCATGGTTCCCGAGTCCGCCACGGGTCTGGACCCGCTGTGCGCTGTTTACCATCGCCGCTGCC
>QHXU01000304.1:18705-19254 GCA_003223065.1 Acidobacteriota bacterium
AATGCATGATTTCGTCTCCAGCCTCCGAACCGCAACATGGTCCGTTCCGGACCGCTCTGCGCTTGAAAACGTTAACACGCCGGACCAGTGGGGATCGAGATGAGCGCAGTCACTACTCCCCAGCAGTCTCATTACATCGAGTTCCGCAACGTCTATAAGACGTTCGATCACCCCGTTTTAGTTGATGTCAGTTTTCACGCGGACACGGGACAGACGCTGGCAATCATCGGCCGCAGCGGCGTAGGTAAGTCTGTAAGCCTAAGCCACATAATGGGATTTCTTAAGCCGGACAAAGGGCGGGTGATCGTGTCTTACACCGACATCACCGACGCCGACGAGACAGTCCTGCGACACATACGCAAGCGAGTAACGATGGTATTTCAATCCGGCGCGCTGTTCGACTCGCTGACCGTGGGCGAGAACATCCTCTTCTCCCTGGAACTGCGCGAAGACTACGACGAAAAAAACAAGGAGGACGTGGTCAATGGCCTGCTGTCGATGGTGGACCTCTTGGAATACCGCGACCATTATCCGTCCGACCTCTCCACC
>QHXU01000304.1:19284-22031 GCA_003223065.1 Acidobacteriota bacterium
CGCGGGCGCTGGCCGCGCAGCCCGAATGCATCCTCTACGATGAGCCGACGACCATGGTCGATCCCATCATGTCCGAACATCTCTCCAACCTGATGCTGCGCCTGAAGACGCAGTTGCAGCTTACCGGCGTGGTGGTGACGCACGATCTCGACCTGATGCGAAAAGTAGCCGATCGCGTGGTCGTGCTTTATGAGGGCCGCGCGATTTATTTTGGCCCAGTGGCAGAGCTCGAGAATTCGGACCACCCGCACATCCAGGAGTTCCTGGCAATGGATAGAGTATGAGAAGGAGTCAGGAGCCGGAGGTCAGGAGGCAGAATGAAAATTCTAACCGTTCTTCCGTGGATCGCGGTGGCGCTGGCGGCGCAGACGCCCACCATCGAGCAGTCGCTTAATCTCAAGGCAGCGACCTCGCCCCGCATCTCGCCGGACGGACGCTTCATCGCTTACCTGGTCTCCGAAACCAACTGGGAAGAGAACGCTTTCGACACGCAGATCTGGATGGCGATGACGGCCACGGGCGAGCGCTACCAACTCACGCACGCAAAGAAATCGAGCAGCGATCCGCGATGGGCGCCGGATTCCAAGCGCCTGGCATTCCGCTCGAATCGCGACGGCAGCCAGCAGATCTACGTGATTTCGCCGGCCGGGGGCGAGGCGACGCAGCTCACGCACTTCGAGGGTGGGGTAGAGTCGTTCCAGTGGTCTCCAGACGGGCACCGCATCGCCTTCACCTCCGCCGGAGCCGAGCCCAAGGCAAAAAAAGACCGGAAGGAAAAATACGGTGATTTCGAGATCGTCGAGGGGGACTACACGATGGTTCACATCTGGGTTCTCAACGTTGACGACGATAAGCCGAATCCGGAAGCTCTTACGACGGGCGGGCAGTTCAGCGTCGGCGCGTTCAACTGGTCGCCGGACGGGAAGCACATCGCCTTCAGCGCAACGCGCGATCCGGCCGTTTCGAGCTCCGGCAGCGCGGACCTCTACGTGGTGCGGCTTTCCGACAAGTACGTGAAGAGGCTCGTGGATACGGCGGGCCCGGACCGCAACCCGGTCTGGTCGCCCGACGGCTCGGAGATCGCGTACGAGACGGCGAACGGCCGAGACGATTCGTATCTGAACTCGCATGTGGCAATCGTGCCGGCCGAGGGAGGAAAGCCGCGGCTGCTCGGCGAATCATTCGATGAGAATCCGCACCTGTTGGCGTGGGCGCCGGCCGGCCTTTACCTGGAGGCGCTGCAACGTACTGCGTCGCATCTGTTCCGCCTGAACCCGGCCAGCGGGGCGGTGGAGCGCGTGAGCGCGCCTCCGGATCTTCAGCTGGGCCAGTCCAGTTTTACGCAGGACTATTCGCGCGCCGCGTTCACCTGCTCGAGCACGAATCATTATCCCGAAGTGTGCATGGCCTCGATCGGAAACTTCACACCGCAGCCGGTAACCAACATGAGCGATCAGCTCAAGGGTTTCAAGCTTGCGACGCGCGAGCTGTTCGAGTGGAAATCCAAAGACGGAACGCCGATCGAAGGCATTCTGATCAAGCCGCGCGATTTTGACCCGATGAAGAAATATCCGCTGCTGGTGGTGATCCACGGAGGTCCAACGGGCGTCGACCGCCCGTCCCTTACCGCCGACCGCAGCTATCCGGTCGAAATGTTCGCGGCCAAGGGAGCGGTGATTCTAAGGCCGAATTACCGGGGCTCGGCGGGGTATGGCGAAAAATTCCGCTCGCTCAACGTGAGGAACCTGGGCCTGGGCGACGCCGACGACGTGATCAGTGGAGTGGACGCGCTCATCGCGAAGGGATATATCGATCGCGCCCGCGTTGGCGCGATGGGCTGGAGCCAGGGCGGGTACATCTCGGCGTTTCTGACGACGTACAGCGACCGCTTCAAGGCCGTTTCGGTCGGCGCCGGCATTTCGGACTGGATGACATATTACGTGAACACGGACATCCATCCTTTCACGCGCCAGTATCTGAAGGCCACTCCCTGGGAAGATCCGGAGATCTACCGGAAGACGTCGCCGATCACTTACATCAATCGCGCCAAGACGCCGACGCTGATCCAGCATGGCGAGCTCGACAAGCGCGTTCCCATCCCCAACGGATACGAGCTGTACCAGGGACTGAAGGATCGCGGCGTGCCGGTTCGCATGATCGTGTACAAGGGCTTCGGACACGGCATCGACAAGCCCAAGCAGCAGCGCGCCGTGATGGAACACAACTACGAATGGTTCAGCCAGTGGATTTGGGGCGAGACTGCACCTGCGGCCACGAGCGGAGGAGCGGTCACGAGCGCGCCTGAAGCGCACCCCCGCCAGTAGCCGTCACCACCGCTGCCGCCCCGTCTAGCGGTCCAGGTAATATCCGTCTCTGGCCTGCACCAAGAGGCCTTTCTGCCTGGCGGCAAGGTGGATCTTCCGATATCCCGGACCGCTGTCCAGTTTGTCCGGCGTGTAGCCCAGATTGTACTGGTTGCGAAGTTCTTCCTGGATGCGATCGTAGATCTTGTCGATGGGCTGCTTCCTGGAGACTTCGAAGAAGCCGCCGCCGGTTTCGCGTGAAAGCCGCTCGAGAATCTTCTTTCCATCCGGACGCTGCTGCGGCGGCATCCGCATGGGCGGACCACCGCGCCGGCCTCCCATGCGGGGACCACCGCCGAATCCGCGTTGTCCATACGCCTCCTGGTCGGCGAACAGGATGGAGTAGACGAGGGTGTCAGCGCGCTGGGCCGACTCGACTGCGTC
>QHXU01000230.1:0-438 GCA_003223065.1 Acidobacteriota bacterium
AGTGGTGTCTCCACTTCCAGTAAGCAGCGATTGCTTTCGCCCCGCAAGCCAAAGGGCATTCCTAGTGGATGGCAACATATGGAGTCCGCCGCTACACAAGGCATTGGACTATACCAAGACTCGAACTTGATGCACCAACCACGATCCTCACCGGAGATCTCGCGACCAAGCACGACTGGGAGATCTGAGTTCCAGAACGAGACGACCACGCTGAAGAAAGAACAACGCCAACCATCCACAAGGCACCCCAAGATCCGCGAGGCTTGCTTTGAAGACTACACCCAAATTGCCGCCCTTCAAAGTCGAAATGGTCTGGCCACCAGGTCCCGCGAAGAGTGGGCGGCGCTTTGGATCGGTAATCCTGTATTCGAACAACGCAGAGGCCAATGGCCGATCGGGTGGGTACTGGAAACCGAAGGCGGTGCATTAGTAGGGTTC
>QHXU01000230.1:466-1955 GCA_003223065.1 Acidobacteriota bacterium
CCGTGGCTTATAGTTATAGGGGCCAGGACCTGGTTGCGGCTACCGGCATTTCCTGGGTCGTCGATCCGGGCTATCGCGGCTACTCGATGTCCCTCTTGGGCTGCATACTAAGGCGAAAGGATGTCGATTTCGCGATAGGCACCACCATCAGCGCCAACGCCGAGCAAGGCTACCGTGCTTTGGGCTGGTCGAGGGTGCCGGTGGGAGCCTGGGATAAATCCGAATTTTGGATCACCAACTACAGGGGCTTTTCGGAGAGCGTTTTGAGGATGAAATCGATACCCTTGTCATGGGCCCTCAGCTACCCCGCTGCTGCCGGTTTGTTCCTCCGGGACAAGATCACAGGACCCGGCATGACGGCTGATCGCTCGAATTCCCGGATCGAACCCTGCGGCCAATTCGACAGCCGCTTTGATGATTTCTGGGCAGAGCTTAAGCATCAGAACCACAATGTTTTGCTGGCGGTGCGCTCGCGAGAGACTCTGGACTGGCACTTCCAATATTCCCTGCGGCGGGGAAAGACGTGGATCTTGGCATTCTGCGAGGGCTCGCGCCTAAGCGCATACGCGATCTTCAACCGTCAGGACAACCCGGCGAGTCACTTGCAGCGCGTTCGTCTAATTGATTTCCAGGCCCTCCGCGGTTTCGAAGCGGTGCTCCCGGTCTTACTGGGCTGGGGGCTACAGAAATGCCGGGAACAAGGCATCCACATCTTGGAAAGCGTCGGCTGCTGGGCGGTTCGGCCGGGATTGCCCAAAATCCCCGCGCCGTACTCTCGCACATTGCCCTCCTGGTCGTATTACTACAAAGCTAACAGCCCGGAATTACGCACGACGCTCAAAGATCCCGCAGCGTGGGTCCCCACTTCCTTCGACGGAGATGCGAGTCTTTGACGGCGGTCCCTCGAGAGCGTCGCAGATCGGTGATGTTGTCGAAAACGTTATTGTCAGATTGGCGGACTGACCACCGGAAGTAGCATGAAAGAACACACGCTCATATGCGTCGCAGGCGCGCGGCCAAACTTCATGAAGGTGGCACCTTTGCTGAGAGTCCTCCGATGCGATCGGGATTTTAGGTCTGTTCTTGTACACACGGGACAGCATTACGATGACGAATTGTCGGGAAATTTTTTCCGCGATCTTAACCTATCCGCACCCGATCATTTTCTCTGCGTTGGATCCGGCTCGCACGCACAGCAAACAGCTGAGGTCATGAAGAGGTTCGAACCAGTGGTAATAGCCGAACGTGCCGATGGCGTGGTGGTGGTAGGCGATGTGAATTCCACGATGGCCGCAGCAGTCGTTGCCGCCAAACTGCGCGTTCCGGTCTTCCATGTCGAGGCGGGGCTCCGGAGCTTCGACCGGAGCATGCCAGAAGAAATAAACCGCCTCGTAACAGATGCAATTTCCGATGTCTTGCTGGTGACCGAAGATAGCGGCCGGAGTAATCTCCTTAATGAGGGCATCCCGGAACATCGGATTCATGTAGT
>QHXU01000230.1:2023-8230 GCA_003223065.1 Acidobacteriota bacterium
GGATGTCTTGCGTCGTTTGCGCATCGCCAGCCAAACGTTCGGGTTGGTGACCTTGCATCGTCCCTCCAATGTTGATCACGCCGAACCGCTTGACGAGATCCTGGGCGCACTGATGGAGATCTCCGAAGAGCTTCCGCTGGTCTTTCCCGTTCACCCCCGAACACGAGCTCACTTGAATGGAACTCGTGTCCCAGGCAAAATCACCCTGTTGGATCCGCTTGGTTATCTCGATTTCCTCTGCCTGATGTCAAACAGCTCGCTGGTCTTTACCGATTCCGGAGGCGTCCAGGAAGAAACTACTGCTCTAGGTATACCGTGCTTGACGCTACGCGACAACACCGAGCGGCCGGTAACGATCGAACAAGGCACAAACATGTTGGCGGGCACACGCAGGAGCACAATCCTCGCAGCGTGGAAGGAGATGAGAGCGCGGCCCAAGGCCGGCCGTATCCCACCGCTTTGGGATGGCGCGGCAGCGAGTCGATGCCTCGCAGTCCTGCGGAATTATTTTGCAGTAGGTGGATCGTCGTCAGACCAGCCACCGCTTTGCTTGAGCCGCATTTGAAGCTGAATGGTTACCTCCAGAGTTCCTAGACGGCATCCTTCCGAGGGAACTATGGTGCCGACGCCGCAACCGAAGGGTGCCGCCTCTGCAAGCCCCGATCGCGCGATTCGTGTCCTGTTAACCACGCCGGATGCGAGCATGCCGGGTGGCGTAGCCCAGTACCTACGAGTTCTCCGGCCGCACTTGCCCGGCGACGTCCTGTACTTCACGATTGGATCGCGTTCCGAACGCGAGCGGACCGGGGCTGCGATGCTTCGAGTGCTCCAGGACTCTTGGCGGTTCGCACGGACGCTTAGTCAGGGCAACTTCGATATCGTTCACCTCAACCCGTCGATTGTTCCCAAGGCGCTCCTCCGCGACGGCGCACTTCTGGTACTCGCGAAAGCCCTGCGCACACGGGTCTTGGTGTTCGCGCATGGGTGGGGCGACACCTGTGAGCGCGCATTGTCGAGGCATTTATCTCCGTTATTTCGACTCGTATACGGCCGTGCAGATGCATTTATTGTCCTCGGGAAGGAGTTCAAGGAACGGCTACGACGGTTGGGATATAACCGGACAGTTTTTGTTCAGGCCGCTCCGATAGAAGACGATTTGTTAGCCTGCAGCTACGAGCGGCGCGTACGGAGATGCGCAGACGGCAGCCACCAGAAGTTCAATATCCTGTTCCTCTCACGAATCGAAAAAGAAAAGGGAATTTATGAGGCGCTGGAGACTTACCGGATACTGAAACAACAGCATCCGTATGTATCTTTGACAGTCACCGGCGATGGTTCACATCTCAGCAGAGCGGTCAACCACGTTCAGACCCTCAACCTTGCTGACGTCTCGTTTTCCGGCCACGTCGAAGGCACTGCCAAATACGAGATCTTTCAATCGGCAGACGCCTACCTGTTTCCGTCCTACAGTGAAGGACTTCCATTATCTGTCCTCGAGGCGATGGCATCGGGTCTCCCGATTGTCACTTCCGCCGTCGGAGGCCTTCGCGATTTCTTCGAAAACGGCACTATGGGTTTCATGACTCAGAGCCGGGAGCCTGAAGTCCTTGCCTCGTTGTTGAGTCGACTTATCTGCGATCCGGACTTGTACGCCAAGATAAGCCTCTTTAATCATAAGTATGCCAGAGACCAGTTTACGTCCTCACAAGTCGCAGCGCAGCTTGAACGAGTGTACCGCTTCCTACATGAAAGCGCTGATTGAGCACTTCTGTTCTAAGGATGACCTGTCGACGTTTGACCCCTACGACATATGGAATACTCCACTGGGCTTTCGGGTAAAACAGCTATATAACTGCCGGCCACGCTTGGGCCTATTTGCCGCGTCTGCTTTCGCTCTTTTCGATGATCTGGTGAATAATCGGCCGCGATGGTTTTATCGCCAGAATGAGTATCCGATCGTAAGAGCTCTGGCCGCCCTCTGTCTCTTGAATCTCTACCGCAGCAATCACGACCGGCGGCTCCTGGAAAGCGCGGATCGCCACCTCCAATGGCTGCTGGCCAATAGCTGCCCGGGTTACAGCGGCTACTGTTGGGGGTTAGGATTTCCCAATGCGGTGAGCAGCGACCTGACTTACGATCGCTGTACCCCCTATTCCACAATGACGCCGTATGCCCTGGAAGCGTTCGTCAGCTTTTCAGAGACTACGCAAGACGCGCGGTACCGTCCAGTGATCGAGAGCATATTCCGGTTCTTCGACAACGACATCCAAGTCATGGAGGAAGACGAGGAGGCATTGGCCACGTCGTACGTGCCATTTCGAGACCGAATAGTGATCAACGCTGTGTCTTACACAATGTACGCCTATTCTCTTTTTGCGCCGTATGCACCGGCGGAGCAGAAGGGGCGGATTGAGACGAGAATAAGGAAACTCTACGCGTATGTCCGGCGGAACCAGCAGCCCGACGGCTCGTGGTTTTACTCGCCCCATGGCCGCTCGTTCATCGACTGCTTTCATTCATGTATTGTGCTCAAAAACGTGATCAAGAGCGACCGGATCGTGAAGCTGGAAGGCTCGTCCACTGTGGTTGCGGCAGGATACGATTATCTAAGACAGTCCTTTTTGGACCAGCGCCACTTTTTGTTCAAGCGCTTTTCCGTGACCAATAAGCCGGGTCTGATAAGGTTCGATCTGTATGACAACTCTGAAGTACTGAACCTGGCGCTGCTGCTTGGCGACTGGCGCCTCGCCGAGAGTTTACTGGCGTCCGTTCTCAAGCACTTTTGCAGCGGCTTGGACATTTACTCCCAAATCGACTTCATGGGTGGCCGGCGAAACAAGAATACACTGCGTTGGGCGGTGATGCCATTTCTCTACGCCGCATCGCAGATGGTGCAGGGAGGCAGGCCCACAAATATGACTATGAATCAAAGCTGCCAGCAAGTAAACAGCGTCGCATTGCCAGTGGGGCGGTCATGACTGGAGTGGGCGGCTTCGTGGCGGCTGCGTAGCCCTGCAGAGCATTCTCAAATGTGCGGAATCCTTGGAACTGTCAACCGGCCTTTCGGCGAAGACGTACTGAATCTTATCAGGCATCGTGGTCCGGATGATTCAGCCATCACACAGACCTCGATTGCGAGTCATCGCCTGACCCTGGGTCATCGCAGACTGTCAATCGTCGATCTCTCGCCAGCCGGTCGCCAGCCGATGTGGACATCCTGCGAGAGGTATGCGATTGTCTTCAACGGCGAAATTTACAACCACCTGGAGCTCAGGGCCGGGACGCGCCCAATTCAATACCGGGGCCATTCCGACACCGAAACGATTCTCAACTATCTTGCCCAACGAGGCATTGCCTCCGCCAGCCAGTTCAACGGCATATTCGCCTTCGGCTTGGCTGATACGGAGAACCGGAAACTACTTCTCGCCAGGGATCCCTTCGGCGTCAAGCCACTTTACTATTGGGGGGACCACAGATCCTTCCTCTTCTCATCCGAACTCCGGCCTCTCCTGGAGCTTGTAGACGACTCGATTGATCTGGAGAGTCTCGCCGAGCTCTTGCGGCTCAGATATCTGCCCGCGCCTGACACTCTCTTCAAGAAGATCAAGAAGGTGAGACCGGGTCACGTCGTGGAAGTTGATCTTCGCAGTACCCAACTGTCCTTCCGGGAGTACCCGTTCATCTCCCCGCCTCCAGGCGAGGTTGCGCGACAAGATCGCGCAGAGGCTCTCGATCAATACGGGCTGCTTCTCGAGAACGCGGTAAAGCGTCAACTGATGTCCGATGTGGAGATCGGGGTTTTCCTCAGCGGTGGCGTCGATTCCGCCCTCATCGCCCGTCTCGCGCAAAAACACGCGAATTACAGGATGAAGGCCTTCACTGTCGGATTTTCCGGCCACGATGACGCAGACGAGATCCAGGAGGCGCAAGAGACAGCCAGGGTCGTAGGTTTAGACCACCACGCAGTGCGCATGGGTTTCCCGGAATTCCTCGATCTTCTGCCTCGCATAAGCGCGATCGTAGAGGAGCCGCTGGCAACTACTTCGGTCGTTCCCATGTTCTATCTGTCCTCGCTTGCTTCGGGCCACGTCAAGGTGGTGCTGTCCGGCCAAGGTGCTGATGAGGCGATGGGCGGATATCGCAGGTACCAAACTGAGCTGCTGAGGTCCTTCGTGCCGGAATTTGCGATTCCATTTTTAAAGCAGGGCGCCCGGCTCATGAGACTGAGGAACGATGCAATCCTACGGGGACTCGGTTCGATCGGAGAACCCGACGACGTGCGCCGTTTCGAGGAGATCTACAGCGTTTTCAGTACGACACAGATTAAGCGCCTGATCGGACACGATGTCACCCGGGTGACGGAACGCATCCGCTACTTCTTCGAACTTCTTCAGTGCCCAACTCAGCGCCGAAGCGTGCAGCGCATGATGAGTCTTGATCTGCGGATGAACCTTGCGGATGACCTATTGCTGTACACAGACAAGATCACGATGCATCACTCGATCGAATGCCGCGTTCCGCTTCTCGACCTTGACCTAATCCGTTTTGTCGAATCGTTGCCTTGCGGGCACCGCTTGGGCTTGTTGCACGGGAAAAAGCTCCACAGACAGTTTGCAAAACGTGTTCTGCCGGCCTTAGTAGTCAATCGGAAGAAGAAAGGCTTCTTATCACCAACCGGCACCTGGTTCAAGGCGACAAAACTCATCGCGGACATACTTCTGGATCCCACGTCCCGGTTTTCTTCGTATTTCGACCTCGCCGAGGTTGAAAAGATTCTGAAGGAACATGCAGCAGGCATGAACCGGGAGCGGCACATCTTTCTACTCTTAAGCGTGTATTACTGGATGTCCGCGTGCATGGTTCGCGAAACGAAGGAAGGTCGAACCGCGCTGGATGTAGTGCGTTGACCGGTGCGCAGTGCCGCAAATGATGTTATGAGCGTCTGTTGAGAAATTCAAATCCAACCGAGCGTAGTGCAAATATTTATTGACAATATAGATGTGCTCGGACGCCCGGCACGCCTGTTATGAATGGACTGGATCGGCTGAAACACGCATTTATGGAAGCTCTTGGGATCACTCCGGGCAGCGATTTCGAGCCCTGGAATATGCGAAAACGGAGTATGAGCCTGGTAGCCGAGATCGAGAATGCCTTCGACATAATGCTTGCCGCCGTGGATGTTATAGACATGAGCAGCTTTCACAAGGCCAAGGAAATTCTTGCTAAGTACGAGGTTTCTCTCGATTCATAGCTTTTGAGGTGCTGCGCTACGGCAGCGGAGCGAGTTGTCGCTGAGATTCTGCTGCTTCAGCTCGCAATTCCGCCTTTCTTCGCCTGAGGGTTCGGAGCGCCTAATAAGTGGAAGCCCGATGACGCTAACGAAGGTGAACAGCCAGCATGAAACTCGTCGACTAGCAGGTGCTACCCTCTCGACTTTGCACACTCCGCTTCAACAGAGCACCATTGGTATCGTTCTTGCATGACAAAGGCAGCGCCAAGCTTGTGCTCGGCTATGCGACAGAGGGGGCTTGTAAGTCGCAATGCCGGAGGTGCGGCTCGCCCCAGGGACGAAGGAACTGGACGAGTGCCTGGATCGCGCAAGAAGGACCTGCTGGTAGCGCTGGTCTGACTGGCTCTTAGTTGTATTTCCAATTCGAATCCACAAAGGTTGCGATGACGCCATTCGCTCAAGACTCGCTTTCAATTCTCGGAATACGCGTCGAAAACTTTGATTCTTACGATAATGCTGTCCAATTCATACGGCAGCGCATCTCGTCACACCAACGCACCTTCTGTATCGCTATCAATTCGGAGAAGATCGCGCGAGCCAATCACGACCCGCGGTTGAGTCGGGTGCTGGACTCGGCTCACGTCCGGATCTGCGATAGTGTTGGGGTTTCGCTCGCATCGATGCTCTTTTATCGCAGGCGCATGCCGCGTTGTACTGGCATCGATCTGTTTCTGAGGCTCATCCGTCTCTCCGCAGAAGAGGGCTGGAGGGTATTTTTGCTGGGCGCCTCCGCTCAATCGACCCAAGCAGCGTGTCGTGCGCTTATGGACAGATTTCCCGGCCTGAGGATCGCTGGCAGTCATCACGGCTACTTCGAGGATTGCGCCGAGGTCGTCGAGCGGATCAACGAAAGTGGAGCCGAGCTGCTCTTTGTAGCTATGGGATCACCGCGGCAGGAGTTCTGGATCAGCGAACAA
>QHXU01000183.1:0-4114 GCA_003223065.1 Acidobacteriota bacterium
GGCGGCAACGAAATCAAACTGACGAATCGATGGACACTGTCTGATGATGGAAAGGTGCTCACGGACGCGGTGCACGTAGCCGCCCCGCAAGGCGAGGTCGATCTTACTTACGTAATGAACAAGCAGTAATCAAGAGCAGTCTCCAGGCTTGTCTGGCGCGCCTGCCGGCGCTATTTTCCCAGCATCTTCCGCACACGATCCAGCTCCCGGCGCAGCTTGCGCTCGCGCAAAGCGAGCAGCACGACATAAACGACCACGATCAGCCACGCGGCCAGGAATCCATAAAACATGTACTGGAAGTTCCGCTCGTCCATTTCGCTGCCTTTCAATAAGAATGGGCCATACGCCGCAGGGAGTCGATCTCGCGCGCTACGCCCTCCTGCCGCATCCGCACCATCACCAGCATGACCGCCAGGCAAAGCAGCGCCAGCAGGTTCCAGTACATCGTTGCTTGCCATCCGGGGGGCATGCCGCCGCCGTTGCGGATGGTCAGGACGGGGCCGGGGTGAAGCGTGCGCCACCATTCGATGGACTTCCAGACGATGAAAACGTCGATGCCGCCGAACACGCTTACCACAGCTGACAGCCGCGCGCGCTGGATCGGCTCCTCGATCGCACGCCGCAGCATCAAGTAGCCGGCGAAGATCAGCCAGCACACCAGCATCGACGTGAGCCGCGCGTCCCAGGCCCACCACACTCCCCAGATGATGCGCGCCCAGATGCTCCCGGTCACGAGGCCCACGGCGGCGAAGACCAGCGATACTTCGGTGATGGCGGCGGCGATGGCGTCGTACCGCAGATTCTTGTTTACAAGATAAATCAAGCTGAAGACCATTCCGATGATGAAGCCGCTCATGCCGAGAATGTTGGACGGCACGTGAAAATGGAAGATGCGCCAGATGGAGCCCTGGTCCTTTTCATCTCCCAATACAAAGAAAATCTTGTAGAGATTCCAGGAAAGCAGGGCTGCAGAAGCTGCCGCCAGAAGATAGAAGACCTTGTCACGCATATAGAAATTACCCCACCAGAACAGTATCCACGAAAACGACGGCAAGCGCCGTGAAAATGAAATCGAACGCCACCAACACGCGCAGCCAAATCATATTCTCTGGGTTCAGCGGCGTGCCGCCAAGCAGGTCGGTGGTGAGCGTCATGGCTGCCATCAGCGCCGGGACCATCAGGGGATAGACGAGCGTCGGCAGCATCAGCTCGCGAAGCCTTAAGTTTACGGTGAGCGCGCTGAACATCGTTCCAATCGTGGTCAGCGCCCACGTCGCGAGCAACATCACCAGCAGCAGCGGCCAGAACCGCTGCGTCCAATGCACTCCGTAGAAGATGCCGAAAACCGGAAGGCTGATGAGCTCGACCGCCAGCAGCAATCCATAGTTCGCGAGCGCTTTCCCCACGAATAGCGCGGAGGCCGGCGCGGGCGAGGCGATCAAGGCGTCCAGGCAGTCATTCTGCATTTCCCGGGCAAAACTGCGGTTCAGAGCCAGGGCGCCCGCGAAAGAATAAACCAGCCACAGCAGTCCGCCCGAAAACTCCTGAATCTGCTCCGACGAAGGATCGAAAGCAAAGCTGAACAACACCAGTATCACCATCGAAAACGCCAGCGATGCGTTCAGCGCTTCCTTCGTCCGCAGCTCGGAGCGAAGGTCCTTGGCGGCGATAATGAGTGACTGGCGCAAGAAGGCAGCCACGCTTCAGTTGTCCCCGTAGGTGCGGTACAACCAGCCAGCGTCATCGAGCATCTCCTGGCGCCGCTCGCCGGCGTAGGCGATCTGGCCCCGATGGATGAGAGCGACGTGAGTCGCCAGCTCGAGCGCTTCTCTGAGCTGGTGCGTGGACATGATGAGGGTGCGTCCCCGAGAGTGGGCCTCCGATAGCAACGTCTGCAATACCGCGATGGCGCGATCGTCGAGGGCAGTGAACGGCTCGTCGAACAACAGCAGCTCTGGTTCATGGAGGAACGCACGGGCTACTGCGAGACGCTGGCGCATGCCTCGCGAAAACTCCCGCACCAGGCCATCGCGGACCCGTTCGAGTCCGGTCCGCTCAAGCCATGCGTGCGCTCGTTTCCGAGGATTGTCGAGGTCGTACAGCCGTGCGAACAGCATCAGATTCTCGGTTGCGGACAGCTCATCGTAGAGTGAGATGCCATGGCCGAGCACGCCAATGCGGCGGCGCGATGATTCGAGCCGCACGTCGGCGCCCAGAATGCGGACATCGCCCTGCGAAGGCTTCGAAAGCCCGGCCACGATGCGCAACAGCGTCGTCTTGCCGGCGCCGTTCCGGCCGAGCAGGGCCACAGTGGACCCAGGCGTTACGTGGAGCTTGATTTCGCGCAGGGCGGGGAAATCGCCGTAGTATTTCCAGACGTCTTCGATTTCAAGGGCGTTCACGCGGCGCCCTTTCGATAGAGCAGCGCGCCGCCCAGGCCGAGGATGACGAACGCCAGGCCGAGGACCTCCCACAATCGGGTATAGACGCGGGCCGGCGCCTGTTCGATCTGCGGGGCTCCGCTGTCCTCCTCCTGCGGAGTCGCCTCCGGGCTGCGCAATGAACCTATGCCTTCGATCTTCACTTCATACGTGGAACCGGCGACGTTGTAAATGTGCGCCTGCGTCTGTGGTTCTTGCCCCAGGGATTCGATGCCGTCTCCCGAGAGAGTGACAGAAGACGGCGTAACCAGACGCGTTGCCCCTCGGGCATGGAGGATTTTTCCGGCGAATTGAACGGAAGCCGGAACGGAATAGCTGATATCGAACCGCGTCTCCCCGGGCCTAACGGGATAGTTGACTTTATACACCCCTGCTTGGGCAGTCTTCTCCGCGGGACGCCGGATTGGCATGCCGCCTGCTGCGTTGATTGTCACCTGCACCTTGTCCTCGGCGGATTTGGGCACGTAGAACTGCAGCGAGCCCTTGGCGGGGTCCTGGAACGTGAACTTGGAATCGTTGTCCACGAGAATAGTCTCGCCAATCTGGAGCGCGCTTGGGCTTGGCTCGATCAGCACCATGTGCTGCGTAATTTTCGTTGTGCCTGCTTTGGAAGTTGTGTCGTAGACATTGAGGTTCAGCCCAGTGGTCGGCCCGCCGGGCGCCAGCATCAGGTTGTACGTCGCGCCCTGGTGCTGCCCTTGCAGCAGCGCCGGGCCGGGCGGGATCTCCTTCTCGATTTTGAATTTTCCGTCAATGTCGGATTTGACGCTGGCGAGCGTCTGCATTCCACCAGTGCCGGGCTGGACCAGGCTGACCATCACACCGGCCTGCGGCTTTCCAGTCGAGGCGTTGATGACGACGCCGTCGACGGCCCCGAGAAGCCAGGAGCCGGAAGCCACTAGCCAAAATAAGACTCTCATGACATGGCCTTTCCGCACTCACCGCAGAACTTCATCGGCTTGGGAAATTTCGCCCCGCAGTGCGGGCAGACCACGCCGGCCGCGGGCTTGGGTCTCGTTGACGGGTTGGCCGGCGCTGGTTGTTGGCCCACGCGCTCGATTTCGGCGAGCACGCCTGCCAGTTCCTGCTGCAGCGCCAGCTTGGTCCGCTGATAATCGGCGTCAGAAAGCTTGCCCACGCGATATTCGAACTGCAAGTCGCGAAGGTTTTCGTAAATCGATGCCCTGCGCTCTTCCAGATGTTTGGTCGGCGAGACTGGCTCAGGCGGCGGAATGTCTTTGGAGCGGATCAGGAGCGTGAACAGAATTGTGGCAGCCACGACCAGAACGGCGGCGAGGTAGAGCATCAATCGAGTTTGGCCATGTCCTTTTCGATGCGCTCGAGCACGGCCGGATCGATCTGAGGCGCGGGCGCCTGGCGAGCCCGCAGATAGCGACGAATAACGAATGCCACGACCGCGAGACCCAGCGCCAGAGCGGCATACGGCCCGATTACGCCGAAAAGCCCCGGACCCACGGCCAGAATCTGCCTGCCGTTCTCGCTCACGAACTGGTCCAGAATCTGGCTGTCGGACTTGCCTTCGGCCTGCATGGCGAAGATCTTCAGCTTGGCGCCGCGGCAGACATGGCAAGGCCACGGCTCCATTTTGCAAGCCATGTTCAAATTGCAGCCGCAGGTGCAACTGAGCCGCTCGGCTACCCGGTTCACACGAG
>QHXU01000183.1:4141-19784 GCA_003223065.1 Acidobacteriota bacterium
CTAAGCTAACCGCGGCCGCGACGGCCACCAGAAAACTACTTTTCCACTTTCGCATGCTTCCCCGCGATTCCAACGACTTCGGTCCGCGGCCATATCAGGCGGGACTTGCTCGGCACCAGGCAGATGATCGTCCCGAACAGGACCACCCAGTAGCCGATCCAGATCCAACTGACCAGTGGAAATACGTAGGCTTGTATCGTTACCGTGCGGTTGTCATCCGATACGCTCGCAAAGTTTACGTACAGGTCTTCGTTCAACCGGCGGCGGATCGCAACTTCCGAAGTGGGCTGCCGCGACGCGAGATAGAAGCGGCGCTCCGGCCGGAGCGTCCCAAGATCGGCGCCATCCTTTGAAACACCGACGGTCAGTATCCCCCAGCGATAGTTTTCGTTCTGCCCTGATTCGAGGTTGGCGACACGGAGCTCATAATGGCCGATTTGCACCGAATCACCGCGCTTCACGTCCACGGTTGTGTCTTTGTCAAATGCTTTCCCGGTGAAGCCGACGAACATGAGCACGATGCCCACGTGCACCAGGTACCCGCCGTAGCGCCGCGTGTTGCGGTGCGTCAGCTCGACCATGGCTGAAAGAAGATCGGCTCCGCTCTTGGCGCGGATCGCATTCGCTCCTTTGACGAATTCCAGGACCACCGTGATCGCGACAAAGGTGCAAAGCATGAACGACATGAGGGCGTAAACATGCCGCACGCCGAACGCGGCAAGAGACGCTGCCACCGCCAGCCCACCGGTCAGAGGCCATAGAAACGCTCGTTGCAAGCTTTCGATTGAACTGCGCCGCCAGGCGATCAGCGGCCCGACGCCGGTCAGCAACAGCAGAAACAGGGCGATGGGGATTTCCACGCGGTTGAAAAACGGAGCGTCGACGCTGATCTTCTCGCCAGTGACTGCTTCAGAGATGACCGGGAACAACGTGCCCCACAAGACGGCGAAGCAGCTCGCGAGCAGGATCAGGTTGTTGAACATGAAGCTCGATTCGCGCGAAAGCACGCTTTCCAGCTGCGCTTCGCTCTTCAAATAATCGAGGCGATTCAGAATCAGGTACACGGTTGCGGAGATGCCGAGCGCAAGAAAAACCACGAAATATCGTCCCAACGGCGATTGGGCGAAAGCGTGTACCGAGTTCACCACTCCGCTCCGTGTGAGGAACGTACCGAAGATACAGAGGAAGAAAGTCGTAGAGATGAGGACGATGTTCCACACCTTCATCATGCCCTTCTTCTCCTGCATCATCACCGAGTGGAGAAAGGCCGTCGCGCTGATCCAGGGCAGCAGCGAAGCGTTCTCCACCGGGTCCCATCCCCAGTAGCCCCCCCATCCGAGCACCGCGTACGCCCAGCCGGCGCCGAGCAGGATGCCCGTGGTCTGGAACATCCAGGTGACCAGCGTCCACCGCCGCGTGGTGTGTATCCAGGCGTCCCCCGGTTGCTTCGTGGCCACCGAAGCAACAGCGAACGCAAACGGCACCACGAATCCGACGTAGCCGAGATAGAGCATCGGCGGGTGAATGACCATCGTCCAGTATTGGAGCAGCGGATTGAGACCCTGACCGTCGCCTACGTCGACTATGCCCTTTCCGGCCATCAGCACCTGAAACGGGCTGGCGACGAACGCGATCAGGATCAAGAAGAAGGTTTGCGTGGTCATCAGTACCGCGGTGACATAGGGCATCATGTCGCGGAACTTGCGGCGATTGCGATAGACCACGACCGTCGCGTATGACGCGAGCAGCCAGGACCAAAGCAGCAGCGATCCTTCCTGGCCGCCCCACCAGGAGGTGAACTTGTAGATCGCCGCCATGGAGCGATTGCTGTGCATGGCGACGTAGGCCAGGCGAAAGTCACCCTGGATCAGCGAATAAATCAGGATGCCTGAGGCGACCGTGAGGAGCGCCCAGATGGAGTAAACCGCCCGTTCCGCGCTGAGCACCAGGAAAGGCCGGCGCGCGAATTTTCCTACCAGCGACGCGATCACCGAAAACACGGCGAAACAGAATGCCAGGAGAATTGCGAGCGCGCCGATGTTTTCCATGTATTCTTAGCTGGTGCGAACGCCCGCGGGCTTCTGCATCGCCGGCTTGGCTTCATACTTGGAAGCGCACTTGGCCTGGATCTTGGTTGCGTGGAAGACACCGTCCGAGCCAAGCTTGCCGTCAGCCAGGGCCTGCGCGCCGTCCTTGAAAGTGTCGGGCAAAGGGTCGACGCCGCTGTAAACGACCTTCAACCGGAGCTGGTCCTGCGCCAGGGTGAACTGGACATTGCGGCCGTCGCGGACAATGGAATTCGGCTCCACGTCGCCGGCCACACGCAGACGTTTCTCCTTGCCTTGATCGCCCATCTGGTTCACCTCGGCGATGGTCTTGTAGTAAGTCTTGGTGTCGCTGATGCCGCCGACGGCCAGCCAGGCAAGCGTGCCCAGTATCGCTGCGATGAGGAGTCCGAACTTTATGTAATTGTTCATGGAGGCCTTTCAATTAGTATAACGCCGGCGCCTTCGCGGCTACGCTGGTCCCGCCGGTTTCCACGTCCAACTCTCCCTTCCCCCACACCGTCTGCCTTCCCACACCGGTCCACTTCGCAGCCTTCAGATAGGGGATGAACTCGGCTAAGTCGCCCTCATACTCGGCCTGTCCAATGAACCCCCCGATGGGATGCGCCCGGCCGGTGCGGCTGCTCCGCCGGATCACACTAACCTGCTCGATCTCGCAGCGCGTCATTCGAACGCGCGAGGCGCGCTCGGCGAAAGCGCGGAAATCGATGGGCAGCGGGCCGCCGTCATAGAGCTCGCGCAGTGTGCTCAAGCGGTCGCGGATACGCGCGGCCAAAATGCCGAACTCGGGCCGCTCGGCCACCTGCTGGCCGCTTTTTAACTCGGTAGGCGTCACAAAACGCACGCACATACGCCCGACTCGTTCCGTCGCGGGCTCCAGGCTCAGTTCCATCGGCGGCGCCGCCTCTCTCAATATGCGCGACTCACTATCGTAGATCCGCGCTACTGGCTCTCCGTTCTCGTCCACCTGCGAAACCTCGGTCAGGGCGGCGCGGCCTCGGCCCGGGCCTAATCCTTCGCTCGCCAATTGCGCGAAGCTAAGGGCCAGATAGGCCACCACCGGGCTGCGCAGGTCGAAAAGGTTCAAGTCGAAGCGGAACGACGATCCGGAGGGCACGGTGCGGTTGTCGAGATGCGTGGCGCGAAACACGAACGGGCGAGGCTTGTCGGCAAAACCACTTGGCCCGCCCAAAACGGAGGGCTCGAACAGGCGCGCATAGGGGCAGGTGGCCCGCCACTCGCACTCGCGCGCGCCTGGGCAATGCGGGACGCACGCCAGGCGGGCGAAGATCGTGCCAAAGGCGCCGCGCAGGAGATTCGCCGCCTTGTCCGTTGGAAAGTGGATCGATTCCAGGGCGACGAACGAAAAGCGCAATGGATAAAGGCGGAAATTCAACGTTTCTAAGGATAACAAGCCAATGAACGATCCCTCCCGTCGTGGCTCAGTCCAGTCTGGGTGTCCCACTTTCATGTTCCGCACCCCTGCGGTAATTTGGTAGTAAGCCTTCATGTTAAAAATCAAAGTAGAAGTTCCCGACGATCTCAACCCACAGGAGACTTCCGAATGGGTTGAAGCCCTCGATGAAATCGTTGACGAGGCTGGACCCGACCGAGCCGGTTACCTGCTGGAACGCCTCATGGAACGCGCTGCGAACCTGGGCGTGAACCCTCCGCTGCGCTGGAATACACCATACATCAACACCATCCCGCCGGAGGAAGAAGTCGCCTTCCCGGGCGATCGCGCGATGGAACGTGTCATCAAGAGCCTGGTGCGCTGGAACGCCACGGCTATGGTCGTCCGGGCCAACAAATACGACGCCAATATTGGCGGTCACCTGGCCACTCACGCCTCGTTGGCGACGCTGCTCGAAGTCGGATTCAACCATTTCTTTCACGGCTCCTACGGCGATCTGCCAGGAGATTTCGTGTACTTCCAGGGTCACGCGTCGCCGGGCGTGTATGCCCGTGCTTTTCTGGAGGGGCGGCTGAACGAAAAGCACCTCGAAAACTTCCGGCACGAATTGCGCAAGGAGCCGGGGCTTTCGTCGTATCCTCACCCCTGGTTGATGCCGGAGTTCTGGCAGTTCCCGACTGTGTCGATGGGCTTGGCTCCGATTTCGGCGATTTATCAGGCGCGCTTCATGAAATACCTGGAGCACCGCGGAATCATCCAGCCATCGCCTCGCAAAGTTTGGGCGTTCCTGGGCGACGGGGAATGCGACGAGCCGGAATCGCTGGGCGCGCTGACGCTGGCATCGCGCGAAAAGCTCGACAATCTGATCTTCGTCGTTAACTGCAACCTGCAGCGCCTGGACGGCCCGGTGCGCGGCAACGGAAGCATCATCCAGGAACTCGAGGCGGCCTTCCTGGGCGCAGGATGGAACGTGATCAAGGTAATCTGGGGCGCGGGCTGGGATGATCTGCTGGCGCGCGATTCGAGCGGGCTACTGCTCAAGCGAATGCATGAGTGCGTCGACGGTGAGTATCAAGTCTTCCGCGCCCAAAGCGGTGCTTACATCCGCAAAGAATTTTTCGGCAAGTATCCGCAGTTGCTGAAACTGGTCGAGCATTTGAGCGACGACGAAATCTGGGCCCTCCGCCGTGGCGGGCACGATCCCGTAAAGGTCTACAACGCGTACAAGCGGGCCCTCGAGCACCGCGACCAGCCGACGGTGATCCTGGCGAAAACGGTCAAAGGCTACGGACTCGGCGAGGTTGCTGAGGGGCGCATGACAGCCCATCAGCAAAAGAAGATGAATGCAGCCGATCTGCTGAAAGTGCGCGACCGGTTCAACATTCCGATCACGGATGAGGTCGTCAAGGAGCTGGAATTTTTCCGGCCGGCGGAGAACTCGCCGGAGATGAAGTACCTGCGCGAACGCATCCGGGCCCTGGGTGGCTCGCTGCCCGCGCGGAAGGTGAAGAAAGTCGAACTGAAAGCGCCTCCGCTCGATCTGTTCCACGATGCGCTGGGTGGTTCCCGTGGACGCGAGGCATCCACCACCGCGGCGTTCGTAAGCGTGCTGAAGGCCCTGCTAAAGAATCCTGAAACCGGGAAATTGGTGGTCCCGATCATCCCCGACGAAGCGCGCACCTTCGGGATGGAGTCGCTGTTCCGCGAGTTTGGCATCTACGCCAGCCAGGGGCAGCGCTACAAACCGGTGGATGCGAATGTGCTGCTCTACTACAAAGAGGCCCAGAACGGGCAGATTTTGGAGGAGGGTATTACGGAAGCGGGCTCCATGGCCTCCTGCCTGGCCGCGGGTACTGCCTACGCCAACCACGGCGTGCCGATGATCCCGTTCTTCATCTACTACTCGATGTTCGGATATCAGCGCGTAGGCGACCTGGTATGGTCCTTCGCGGATTCGCGGGGTAAAGGATTCCTGATGGGCGGCACGGCAGGGCGGAGCACCCTGCTCGGCGAAGGCTTGCAGCATCAGGACGGCCACAGTCCGGTGCTGTTCAGCGTGGTTCCTACCTGCGCAATTTATGATCCGGCGTACGCGTACGAACTGGCGGTGATCATCCAGGACGGCATCCGGCGGATGTATCAGGAGCACGAGGATCGCTTCTATTACCTTACCGTCTACAACGAGAATTACGTGCAGCCGCCCATGCCCGAGGGCGCGGGCGTGCGCGAAGGCATCCTCAGCGGGATCTATCCGCCGGTAGCACAATTGTTCGGTAGCGGACCGATTCTGAACGAGGCTCTTCGCGCGCAAAAAATCCTGGCGGAACGATACCAGATCGCGGTGGATGTGTGGTCCGTCACCAGCTATAACGAGCTGCGTCGCGAAGCCCTGGCCGTGGAGCGCTGGAATCGACTGCATCCAGCCTCGAAACCTAAAATTCCTTACATCGCGCAGGTGCTGGAAGGCGTCGCTGGACCGATCGTCGCCGCCACCGATTACATGAAGGCCGTGCCGGACCAACTGGCTCCGTGGCTACCGGGGAGACTGCACTCGCTCGGCACGGACGGTTTCGGGCGCAGCGAGAACCGCGAGCATCTGCGCCGCTTCTTCGAAATCTCGGCCGAGGCAATAGCGCAGGCCACGCTTTCGGCTCTTGCCCGCAACGCCGCCATCGACCCTAAACGAGCCGAGGCAGCGATCTCCGAACTAGGTCTCGATGCAGAAAAGCAGGATCCCGCCCGGGCCTGAGCGTGCTGATCATCACCGAGGAGCAAGTCCGCGAGCGGCTTCCGATGCGCGAAGCTATCCGCCTGATGCGGGAAACATTCGCTGCCTTGCGAGCAGGCACGGCTCGCAACCAGCCCCGGCGCCGCATGTTCCTTTCCACCGGTTCGGTCCTGCACAGCATGGCGGGGGCGTGGGGAAAATACTTCGGGACCAAGGTCTACGCGACCAACCCCAAGCACGGCGCGCACTTTTTCTTTCTGCTGTTCGATGCCGCGACGGCACGGCCGCTTGCCCAGATCGAAGCGAATTACCTGGGTCAGATCCGCACCGGCGCGGCGAGCGGCTACGCCACGGACCTTCTTGCCGCGCCCGAGGCCTCAACGCTCGGCATCATCGGAAGCGGGTTTCAGGCGCGGTCTCAACTTGGGGCTATGCGCGAGGTGCGCAGGATCCGGGAGGTTCGTGTCTGGAGCCGCAGCGACCGAAAGCGGCTCAGCTTCGCTGAAGAGACTGGTGCGCGGGCAGCCGGTTCGGCGGAAGAGGCGGTTCGGGGCGCGGATATCGTCGTGACGGCGACGTCCGCGAAGGACCCGGTGATCGAGTCGGGCTGGGTCGCGCACGGAGCGCACATCAACGCAATGGGCTCGAATCAGGCGCAGAGGCGCGAGTTGCCTTCGGATCTGATCGCCCGCGCAGGTCTTATTGCTGTCGATTCGATCGAGCAGTCGAAAATCGAGGCGGGCGACTTGCTGCTCGCGCCGGTCGACTGGTCGGACCCCCGCCTCGTGGAGTTGGCCGGTGTGGACCACCGTCCTGCCGGTTCCCCAATCACAATCTTTAAATCGACCGGGCTGGGAGTGGAAGACGTTTCCGCGGCCGCGTACGTCTATGAGAGTATCCTGAGAGGGTGATGAAAAGCCTGACCTGGAGAGTCGCAAGTGGTTAAGGGAGAATGACAATGAAATTTCGCGTTCTTGTGAACATGGTCCTGGTGGCTGGCCTGGCTCTGCCTTTTGCCGGACAGGCCTGGGCAGGGAAGGACGACAAGAAGGCCGATCAGAAAGCGGCCAAGGAAGCGGTGGATCCGGTCTGCGGCATGACGGTGGACCCGGCCACGGCTGAAAAGGCCACGTTTAAAGGAAAGACTTACTACTTCTGCAGCCTGGACGAGAAGAAGGAGTTTGAGAAAACTCCCGAAAAGTTTGTGGGAACGGATAAGGACAAAAAGAAGAAGTAGCGGGCTATTCCTGTGCGGACATCTGCGGATCGGAATCGCGCCAGGCGCTCAGTTTCAGGCGGCGGCACACCCAACACAATCCCTCCGCTGAAATGGGAGCGCTTTCCCCGCCGCAGACGACACACGCAACCGGTTTCTTGATCCTCTCAGCTTCGATCGCGCGCCGTGCCTGCTCGATAATCGCCTCGGGGACCACGGTTTCTGGAACCTGGGCCGTGGGAACCGCTGTCCGTTTGCGTCTCACAATTCCACTATATATCATGCGGCCTGCCGGATGTGAAGGATCACGCCGACGGCCAGTGAAGCGGAGCAACGCGGGCACTTTTGGCCGGCCCTGATAACCGAGTGCCGGGCGTAATGCTCAATCTCGGCCTCGACGGTATGCGTACACATCGGGCAGTGTACTTTGCCGATTTCGATGATCGGTGCGACTGCTTTTGGCCTGCTCATTGTCGCCTCCTCGCTCCTACTGACGCGCGAAGGTGGCGAACGGGTGCGAGTTTTTTGGGAATGAGAATAACAAGTTAGAAGCAGGTAAACCTCGCCCCCCCACTTCCACTTCCGGGTTCCGTTTAATCTCCCATCGCCGGTGCTTCAGCGGGAGCCGGCGCACTCCCGCGTGAGAGCAGCGCTTTCGCGCTTTCGAGGAGAGAATAGCCGACGGGCACCACAAGCAAGGTCAGGACCAGGCATAACGTCTGGCCGCCGATAATCGTCACGGCGATCGCCGAACGCTGCTGCGCGCCCGAGCCGATGCCAACCGCTGTGGGAATCAAGCCGGCGATGATCGAGAAGGTGGTCATGAGAATAGGCCGCAAGCGCACCCGGTTGGCTTCAAGGATCGCCTCGTGAAGCTTCCACCCGCCGGCGCGCAGCCGGTTCATATAGTCGATTTGCAGAATACCGTTCTTTTTCACGATGCCCAGGAGCAGCAGCACGCCCAGCGCGCTGAAGAGGTTCAGGGTTCGTCCCGTCGCGGTCAGCGAAATGAGCGCGAACGGAATCGACAGCGGCAGCGTGAGCAGGATGATGAACGGGTGGACCAGGCTTTCAAACTGCGCCGCCAACACCATATACATGAAGATGGACGCCAGAGCGATTGCCAGGATCATGTTGGTGGTCGTTTCTTCGAGGATCTTTACCTGGCCGGAGAAGACCATGTTGTAGCCAGGCGGCAGGCCAACGCGATCTACGATCGCCTGTGTCGCGGAGGCAGCCTCGCCCAGCGCGTGACCTGGCGCAACGTTGCCATAAAGCGATACCGCGAACTGGCGATTGAAACGATCGATGCGCGCCGGACCCAAACCGCGCTCGAGTTTCGCGATCGAATCCAGGCGAATGAGCCCCAGTCTGGCCGACGGCACTAAGAGCCTGCTCAGCGCCGCCGGATCGTCACGCTGGCCCGGCAAAAGCCGCATCGTCACCGGATACTGCTCGGATCCCTCCTTGAAAGTCGAGAGCTGGTCCTCACCCGACATCAGCAGGCGGACCGCGCCGGCGATGTCGGACACGCGGACGCCCAGGTCGGAGGCGAGCGGCCGGTCGATCACAACCTGATATTCAGGATCGTTCAGGTTCAGGTTCGCCTTCACATCGACGAGGGCCGGCTCCTTCTGCATCTCGATCATGATCTGGCGGGCCATATCCACCATTGCGCGGAGGTCCGGGCCGAGGAGCTGGCCTCGAATGGGAGCATAGGTGTCGCGTCCGCCGAGAACATTCGGAAAGGTTAGCCGCGGCCGTGTGTAAGCGTAGTCACGAGCGGCGGCGCGCACCTGCCGGCCCATCTCCATTATGCTCGGGCGCTCACCTTCGGGCGCCAGGAGGACCGTAATATTCGACATGTTCACGCGGTTTACGAATCCGAGGGACGTCGATGACATCACCGAGATGACACCGGGAATCTTTTCGAATATTACGGTCCTCCTGGCTCGGTTTCCTGGATCGAGCTGCCCTCCGGCAATTCGAGGCCGACTCCCAACTCAGCCTGGTCCTCTTGCGGCATCCAGTCGCGCCCGACGTACCGGTTGACCACGAAGGTTGACGCAAACACCAGCACCGCAATGGTCGTAATCACCCAGCGATGGTGCAAGGACCAGTCGAGCGTGGCGACGTAGATCCGGTCGAGAAAAGTGTTCCTGTGTCTCTCGGCGCGCTTTACAGGCTGTCCTTCGGGAGTTTCTTCCTTGCGCTTAGGCCGGCGCAGCAGGCGCGAACTCAGCGATGGCGTTAGCGTAAACGCGACCAGCATGGAGACCATGATCGCCATGGCCATCGTCCAGCCGAACTGGTTCAGGTAACGCCGGGCGTAGCCCGTCATGAACGCGATCGGGACGAAGATGATGACCAGCGAGATTGTGGTCGCCACCACCGCCAACGAGATTTCCCTCGTGGCGTGGATCGCCGCCTCGATCGGAGGCATGTCCTTCTCTTCGATGTAGCGGTGGATGTTTTCGAGCACGATGATGGCGTCGTCGATGACGATGCCGACGGCCAGGGTCAGGCCCAGCAGGGTCATCGAGTTCAGCGTCATGTCCATCGCCTTCATGACCGTGAACGTCGTGATGATAGAGGTCGGGATGGCGATGGAGCTGATCAGCACCGTGCGTAAGTCGCGGATGAACAGCCACACAATGAACGACGCGAGCAGGCTGCCGAGGACCAAGTGCTCCTCGAGCGCTTTCACGGAGTTCTTGATGTAGGTGGCTTGCTGCTTCACGACATCCACCCGAACGCCCGGCGGAAGCGTGGGCTTGACTGACTCGAGTTTCTTCAGCACGGACTCAACGACGTTCACCGTGTTAACGCCGATTTGCCGCCGTATATCCAACGTGACCGCGGGCTTTCCGTTGAAGTACGAGAAAGACCGGCGCTCCGCCATGCCGTCCTCGGCGTATCCCACGTCGCGCACACGAATGGGTGCGCCCCGAATATTTTTGATGATGATGTTGCCGAACTCGGGCACTCCCACGACGCGCCCCAACGTGCGGACGCCGACCTCGGTGGGTCCACGCACGATGCGCCCGCCCGGCGCTTCGATGTTCTCCGCGACTACTGCTGTCTGGACATCCTGCGCCGTCAGGTTGTATGCGTTCAGCTTGTTCAAATCCATCATCAGATTGATCTGGCGCGCCCGTCCGCCGGAGAGATCCACACCTCCCACGCCATCCACGGTTTCGAGCGCGCGCCGGATCTGCTTGTCGGCGATCTCGGTGATCTCTCGGACGGTGCGTGACCCGCTTATTGCCAGCGTGATCACCGGGTCGCTGTCCGGATCGGCCTTCTGGACCACCGGCGGAAGCACGTTTGGCGGCAGATTCCGCATCGCTCCGCTGACTTTTTCGCGCACGTCTTCAGTGGCCTCATTGATGTCGCGTTCAAGGACGAAGGTGGGCGAGATCATCGCCTCGCCCTCGAAGACATAGGCTTTCAGCTCGTCGATGCCGCTGACCGAAGCGATCGATTCTTCAAGAGGCAGGACGACCTGTGAGACCATCTCTTCGGGGCTCGAGCCCGGCAGGCGCACCCGAACGAAGGCCTGCGCCGGATCGCTCTTCGGAAAAAGGTCGACGCCCAACTGGGCGAAGCTGAAGATGCCCATGACGACCAGAAACATGATGAGCATGAACGCGAAAACCGGCCTGCGTACACAAAGTTCGCTAAGTCCCACTGTTCGAACATTGTATCGCACGGTACAATCACAACTTCACGATGTCGAAGACCGCCTTTCTTTTTCCCGGCCAGGGCTCTCAGTACGCCGGAATGGGCAAGTCGCTCGCCGAAGCCTATCCGGAAGCTGCGCGTGTTTTCGAAGAGGCCGACGCCGCCCTCGGCTTTTCTATTTCCACGCTCTGTTTTGAAGGTCCCGAAGAGCAGCTTAAGCTGACCGAGAACACCCAACCGGCATTGCTAACGGTTTCCATCGCGGCGAACGCGGTGCTCAGAAGTAAGGGCGTCCTGCCGGACTACGTCGCCGGGCACAGCTTGGGCGAGTACTCGGCGCTGGTGGCCGCGGGTTCGCTTGCATTTGCGGATGCCGCACAGCTGGTGCGCAGCCGCGGCCGATTCATGCAAGAGGCCGTACCGGCAGGAGTGGGCGCAATGGCGGCCCTGTTAAAGCTCCCCGAGGGCAGGCTGGGCCAGGTGCTGGCAGAGGCGGCGCAACGAGAGGTAGTCACGGCGGCGAACCTCAACTCACCGGACCAAGTCGTGATCGCGGGCCACGTGGGTGCGGTGAATCGCGCGATGGAACTCGCCAAGGCCGCTGGAGCCCGCCGCGTCGTGCGGCTGGAAGTCAGCGCCCCGTTTCATTGCCCCCTGATGAAACCCGCGCAGGACCGATTAGCGGCCGTTCTCAACGCAACTGATTTCCGCGATCTCATGGTGCCGCTGGTCAATAACTGGCAGGCGCGAGAGATCCGCACCGGGGCCGAAGCGCGAGAGGGCCTCTATCAGCAGGTCCCGAACCCGGTGCGCTGGAGCGACACGATCCGGCTGCTCGCCGGCGCGGGCGTGACGCGCTTCATCGAAGCCGGCGCCGGGAGTGTGCTCACGGGTTTGCTGCGGAACATCGATCCAACACTCTCCGGCTTGAAATTCGGCGAGGCGGCGGACGTGGAGAACCTCGCCTGACTAACGGCAAACCCGTCTATCGGTCGAATCTACCGCCGCTCCGTAATCGTCACTGGCTGCTCGAGCTTGAAACTGATTCGTGTCTCTGTGGGGAGCTCGGCCGGCTTGCCGCGCGTCGCCATCACGGTGCCTGTGCCCGCTGCGCCGCCTGCGGCAGCGCCAATCGCCGCGCCTTTGCCTCCGCCCGCGGCCGCGCCGATCACCGAACCCAGCGCCGCGCCGATGCCGATTTTGGCCGCATCCTGACCCTTCGACTCCGGTCCGTGCTTTTCGAACACTGCCGTATGAATCGCGATCTTTTGGCCGTCAGAGGTGCTGATTTTGGTCAGCTCGATCGCGAGACGGGCCAGCCCTTTCACGCGGCCGGCTTCCTCGGCTGCGACTACACGGCCCTCGACGCGTGCTCCGCGCTCCGCAATAACAAACCCGTCAGCCGTAAGCGGCTGGTCGAGCGTCGCCATGAAGGAGTCGCCAGGGCGGTTGCGATGGCTGGAGAGAGACTCACCCAACCGGGCGGAGATCAGGGTTCCGGCTGGAATCGTAACAGTGTGTGCGGGCGTTGCCTCAGACGCCGGCTCCGCAGCCTTCGTCTCGGCCGGTACAGGTGCCGGGGCCGGCGGAGGCGGAGGAGCAGTCGCGACCTCCGGCTGCTTGGGCTGTTCGGCCACGTCCGCCGGCTCAGCCCTTTTCACTTCCGGGGCGGCTGCACGCGCAGGCTTGTTCTTTGCCAGCGCTCTTGCCGGGGCTGGCTGAGGAATTGCTAAAGGCGCAGCGGCTGTCTCCGGCGGCTTCTCCTGCGGAGTTAGACCCGGAGCCGGCGCTGTGGATACAGCAACCGCGGGCGTCGCCACTGCCACCTGGCGGTGCGAGAAAAAGTAAGTCAGGCTCGATGCGATCAGCGCGCCAGCGACGAATCCGATCACTACTTTTGTGCTCATAGCGGCCTCCCTTAACTACAAACGCATCCCGAGAAAAATGCGTTTCGGAAATCACTGACGTTAAAATGGTTTTATAGTGTTTCCAGACGGATTTCAAATCGGGCAAGTGCTCATTTCGCCGGCAACGGTGCTGGCGCCCATGGCCGGTGTCACTGACACCGTCTTCCGCCGCTTGATCCGCGGCCAGGGCGGCTGTGGGCTCATCATGACGGAATTTACAAGCTCGCATGGGGTGGTAGCCGCTTCCAAGCCCACACGCACGTTCCGTTATTTGTATTTCGAGCCCGACGAGCACCCGATCTCGGCACAACTGTTCGGCGCCGACCCGGGCGTCATGGCCGACGCGGCACGTTATTGCCAGGATCTCGGCTTTGACGTCGTCGACATCAATTTCGGCTGTCCCGTAAAGAAAGTCGTGAGTTGTAACGGCGGCTCCGGGTTGCTGCGCGACCTCGGGTTGGTAGAGCGCATTCTGCGTAGCGTGCGCGCGGCGATTTCGATTCCGTTGACGATGAAGTTCCGCGCCGGATGGAACGATCGCGAGTTAGTCGCCGTCCGGATGGCGCGCCTGGCCGAGGATTGCGGACTGCAAGCGATCGCGCTCCATCCCCGTACGCGTGAGCAGGGTTATAGCGGCCACGCCGACTGGACCCGGATCGGCGAGGTAAAGGCGGCAGTCCGCATTCCTGTGATCGGAAACGGCGACATCGTTCAGCCGGAAGACGCCGTGCGCATGGTGCGCGAGACTGGTTGTGACGCAGTGATGGTCGGCCGCACGGCGTCATCGAATCCGTGGATCTTCCGCCAGATTCAGGATTACGTGACTAGCGGCCGTAGCGAAGCGCCTCGCGAGCAAGCCCGCTATGAAATCATGCGCCGCTACTATTCGATGCTCCACGAGCACGGCGCGCCGGATGCGGTTGGAAAGATGAAACAGTTCGCCACGTATTTCACACATGGCGTGCGCAATGGTTCGCGCCTTCGGGCAGATATTTATCACGCGTCCGAGGTAAGGCAGATTCTGGATCTGGTGGACGCGTTTTTCGAGCGCGAACTGTCCGTGCTAGCGGCCGTCTAAAACTCTTCCACGCTGGTGATCCTGCTTTGCGCCCTGAATATCGCCCATGGCGCGGCGCGACTCGGCCCTTGCGAAGTAGGCAGGCGGGCCGTCCGGTCTGAACGCGATGACTTGATCAAAATCGGCGACCGCCTTCCGGTGTTCGCCCAGAATCTGATAAGTGGCGGCGCGCTGATAGTAGTTATCCTCGCTAGGCGCGAGCTCGACGGCGCGATCGAAATCCGCGAGCGCGGCCCTCGGATCGCCTTGGGCGCGAATCGCCATTCCGCGCAGATTGTGGGCGCTCGCCAGATTGGGGTCGATGGCCGCGGCCTTCGTGGCGTCAGAGATGGCGGCCTTGTAATCCTTTTTTTCCAGGTACGCGGCGCCGCGCGCGACCAATGCCTGGGTATCACGCGGCGACAGTTCGATCACTTTGCTGAAGTCCGCAATCGCCCGCTCGATTTCCGAGTTGGCTACGTAGGCCTTTCCGCGCAGAAAGTAGGCTCCAGCGAAATCCGGTTTCAGCGCCACGGCCTGATCGAAGGAAAGTATCGCCTGCTGGTACCGAGCCACCTTCAGCAGGCGGTCGCCGGCGTCGTAAGATTCCCTGGCGCGCAGCGGATCGGTTGAGCGCTTGTAAATTATGGCGCCGGCCAGCAGAAGCACGAGGAGCCCGCTGGCCACGGCGGCCATGGTCCGTCTTCGACGCCTGGCTACATCCTGTGCGGTAACAGGAATCAGGACCAGCCGCTGATGGCGGCCGGCACGCGGAGACTCTTGGTTCGCTTCAGGCTTAGACACTCTCCCTATGATAAGGAGGAGATGAAAAAGGTGGAATTGATCACCGATGGCGCCTGCCTCGGCAATCCGTGTCCAGGCGGCTGGGCCTGCATCCTGCGGTACGGAGATCGCAAACGCGAAATGTTCGGATCGGCGCCCCAAACCACGAATAATCGGATGGAGTTGACGGCCGCCATCGAAGGGCTGCGCGCGCTTAAGGAGCCGTGCGAGGTGGAAGTGATAACCGACTCGGAGTATTTGAAGAACGGCATCACCAAGTGGATCCACGGCTGGAAACGCAACGGCTGGAAAACGAGCGCGAAAAAACCGGTGGTCAATCAGGATCTATGGACCGAGTTGGACCGCTTGGTGGCGGAGCATCGCCTGCAGTGGACCTGGACCAGGGGCCATTCTGACCACGCTGATAACAACCGCTGCGATGAACTCGCAACGAAAGCGGCACGCGAGCAGTTGTAAGCAGGTCCCTCCCTGTCACTTTAAACTGTGGAGTCATGTTCACACGTGTGACGCAAATGCGCTGTTGACGTGCACAGGATCAGGTATTTGGCGCTGGCATGCGACGTGCTGTTTTCTTAGCATGCGCAAGCCGGCCGCGTTCTTTTCGGTGGCGATCCACGTCGGCGCCGTGCTACTGCTGTTCTCGGTAAGTCTACAGCGTCGTCCGGTGCAAACCCCCTCCCCGAACCTCGTGCGGATTCTGGCGCCGTTTCACCCGCCGCGCTTGCGCGCTGCGGAAGGCGGCGGCGGTCAAAAAGATCCGTTACCGC
>QHXU01000183.1:19828-43604 GCA_003223065.1 Acidobacteriota bacterium
GAGAATCCGAAACTGGTCATCGAGCAGGCCTTGCTTGAGACGCCCGAGTTCAACATACATGCGCCGGTAACCGGCGATCCTCTCAGCAACTTCGGGTTGCCTTCTAGCGGACCCGGAGGCCCTAACGGGATCGGAGCCGGCCCCGGCTCCAGGATCGGTCCCGGATCGAACCAGGGCGGCAACATGGCTGGTTCAGTCTCCCGCATCACCCGAGCCCCGCAAGTGCTCTACATGGAGGAGCCTGAGTACTCTGAAGAGGCGCGTAAGGCAAGATTCCAGGGAACCGTGATTTTGGCAATCGAGGTGGACACGGCCGGGCGCGCCACCAACATCCGCGTCGTGCGCAGCTTGGGAATGGGGCTTGACGAGCGAGCCGTCGCCGCCGTCAGGCGTTGGAGATTCCGCCCGGCGGTCTCAGGGGACCGTCCCGTCGGGGCGCCAGCGACGGTGGAGGTGAGTTTCCATCTGCTGTAAAGCGCTAAAATTTGAAAAGAGATGAGGAAGACAGTTCTGTGCCTTCTGATCTTCTCCGGCTATGCCGTCGCTCAGCCGGTGGGCGTTGGCTTAAAAGCGGGCGTTCCTCTCACGGACGCCCTTTCTGTCCAGCCGTCAAACGCACTCCAGTACGTTCAGGACACCCACTGCTACGTAATCGGGCCCTTCGTTGAGCTTCGGCTGCCCTTGAACTTTGCCGTAGAAGTTGACGCTCTGTACAGAAGCTATGAGTTCCGGTCGCTCCTGAGCAGTGTGTCCGCGAACTCCTGGGAATTTCCCGTTCTGGCGAAGTACAAACTGTTGAAGGGCCCAGTGAACCCATATATCGAAGGAGGCGTGGCGCTCAGCCGGGTCACCGGGCTCAAGAGCGTGATCGAGCTGAACCATCGCGCCAACTATGGCGTTGTGCTCGGCGCTGGTCTCGACATAAAGCTGCTTGTCGTGCGCATTTCGCCGGAAATCCGCTATGACGGATGGGCGTTCCGCAACTTCGATACTGTGACTGGCGCGTTGCGATCGAACCGCAATCAGGCGTTGGTTTTGGTAGGGATCAGCTTCTAGCGCCCGCGCAACAGCCGCATGGCCTCGGTGATCGCGGCGGGCTCTTTCGCCTCGCCGCCCGCGCCGTCTTCGGCCATGGTGTCGCCCTCGCCCGGCGCGAGAAACAAGTTCGACTCCACGCCGTGCTGCCGCGTGTAGAGATCCCAGTAGCGCCCTCCCAGCGCGTAGAGCGATTCGTGCGTGCCGCGCTCCAGGACTCTCCCGGCCTCTACGACCAGGATCTGGTCCGCACGCCGTATGGTAGAGAGCCGGTGCGCAATCACGAAGGTCGTGCGGCCCTTCATCAGGTACTTCAATCCTTCCTGGATCAGGGCCTCGGATTCGGAGTCGAGACTCGACGTGGCTTCGTCCAGGATCAGAATGCGCGGATCAGCGAGGATGGCGCGCGCGATCGAGACTCGCTGCCGTTGGCCTCCGGAGAGCTTCACACCGCGCTCGCCCACGACCGTATCGTACTTTTTCTCGAAGTTTTCCGCGAACTCGTCAACTCGCGCGATGCGGCAGGCTTCAAGGATCTCTTCCTTCGTCGCCTCCGGGCGGGCGAAAGCGATGTTCTCTTCGATCGTCCCATCGAAAAGGAACGTATCCTGCAGCACCACCCCCAACTGCGTGCGATACGTGTCCAGACGCACGGTCGAAAGGTCGACTCCATCGACTGTGATGACGCCTTCAAGAGGCGCATGGAAGGCGGCGATCAGGCTGATGATCGTCGATTTGCCTGAACCCGAGGGTCCCACGAGCGCGGTCACTGTTCCCGGTTCGGCGAGAAAGCTCACGTCGAACAACACCTGTTTGCCGGCTTCGTAGGAGAATCCAACGCGATCGAAGACCACTTCGCCTCGAATGGGGCCGAGCGCGACTGTTCGCCGCGGGTCGGTGTCTTCCGGGCGCTCCCTTAAGACTTCACGAGTGCGCTCCAGGCCGGCGAACGCTTCGCTCAACTGCGTGCCGATCCCCACTACCTGGAAAACGGGCGCGATCAGGAACGCCAGGAACGCGGTGAATGAGACGAACTCGCCCATCAGCAGGCGTCCGCTGAAGATCTGGTGCGCGCCGACGAACATCACAATCGCGCCTACGACTCCCATGAGCACGGTTGCCGAGAGGCTCATTAGCGAGATGGCCGTGAGCGAGCGAAGCACGTTGTCGAGCAATCTTTTCACCCCGCCCGCAAACACCTCGGCCTCCCGCGACTCGGCATGGTACCCCTTCACCACCCGCACTCCGCCGAGCGACTCGGTCAGCCGCCCCGTCACCTCGGCATTGATTTTCCCGCGCTCGCGGAAAATGGGACGGATGTTGGAGAAGGCGTGCTTTAGAGCATAAGAGAACAAGATCACGAACAGCGCCGTCAGACCGGTCATCAACGGGCTGTAATGCAGCAGCACAAACAAGGCGATCACCGCGGTCATGAGGCCGCCGACGAATTCCACCAGACCGGTCCCGATCAGGTTTCGTACGCCCTCGACGTCGGTCATGATGCGCGAGACGAGCACGCCGCTCTTGTTGGCGTCGTAGTAGACGATCGGAAGCCGTCCGATATGTTGCTGCACTTTGCGGCGGAGGTCGGCTATGAGGCGCTGCGCGGCCTTCGAGAGCAATTGGGTAAGAGCGAATGACGTCACGCCCTGGATGAGGGTGGCCGCCAGTACGGCGAGCACCAGCGGCGCAAGAAGTTGCCTGCGCCCCCTGTTAATAACGTCGTCGATGAGGAACTTGGTGGAAAGAGGAAGCACCAGTCCGCACAGCCTGTTGATCACCATCAACATGAAGCCGAGCCCGAGGATGCCGCGTCTCGGGAGAATCATTTCGCGCAAGTCGGGCCAAAGCTCGCGGAGCCGTTCGGATTGGCTTCGCTTCGGCTTATCGGGTTTCTGTTCCACTTCTTCTAAGTGTAGCCTGCGGTACATTGGCGGCATGGCCCAACTCTATGCCGGCACATCCGGTTTCGCTTACGCCAGCTGGAAGCCGGACTTCTATCCAGCCAAGCTCCCGGCCAAAGATTTCCTGAAGCACTACGCCACGCGGCTGAACGCGGTGGAGATCAACTACACGTTCCGGCATTTGCCTTCGGCCTCGACGCTCGAGAACTGGGTGAATGCCACGAGTGCCGGTTTTGTCTTCGGATGCAAAGCGCACATGCGCATTACGCACCTGCTGCGGCTGAAGGAGCATGAGTTCACGCAGGTGTTCTTTCGCGCTATCGATCCGTTGCGGGCATCGCGGCGGCTCGGACCGGTGTTGTTCCAGTTACCGCCGAACTTCAAAGCGGAGATCGATGTGCTCGCGGCGTTTCTGGAAAAGCTTGCCACGGATATCCGGTATGCGTTCGAGTTTCGCAACGACTCCTGGCTCACGGATGAGGTCTACCGGCTCCTCGAGAAACATGGCGTCGCGCTGTGTCTGGCGGAATCGGAACAGTTCGTGGTGCCGGAGGTGATCACGGCCGGCTTCGTCTACGTTCGGCTGCGAAAAGAGGATTACTCGGCCGAGGAGCGAAAGGAAATTTCAGCGCGAGCCAAGCGCTTGCTGGCTGATGGCCGGGATGCGTATGTTTTCTTCAAGCATGAAGAGACTCCAGCCGGTGCGTTGTATGCGGAGGAGCTGGTCCAAGCGTTCCCAGCCGCGAATTCACACGGATGAACACGAATCTGGGGTTCTCATGCGCGGCCTGATAAAAGCCTAACCTCTCGCTCGCCGGCGCGCGGGCTTTTCTTCCGCGGCTGCAGCAGGCTCTGCAGCAGTGGCGGACGCGGCAGGCTTTTTGGCCATCGCCAGGCTTGCCTTGAGCGCCTCCAAAATGTCCACCACTTTGGCTTGCTGCGGCTCCGGGGTCGCGACAACTTCCTGTCCCTGCTTCTTGGCCTCGATCATGCGAAGCAGGTTCTCGCGGTAGTTATCATTGTACTTCTCAGGCTCGAATTCGGCCGCCAGCGCCTCGATCAGGTTCGTGGCGAGCGCGAGCTCCTTTTCCTTGACCAAGCTCAAATCCGTGCGGAACTCATCCACCTTGCGGATTTCGTGAGTGTAGTACATGGTATGCAGCAGGACGCCGCTGGGCCCGGGCCGCAGGATCACTATATGCTCGCGGTTGTGCATGGCGATCTTCGCCACGCCGACATAGCCGGTTTTCTTTAGCGCATCAAACAACAGCGCGTACGGCTTCTCGCCCGCCTCGTCCGGCGCCATATAGTAAGAAGTTTCCAGGTAGATGGGATCGACCTGCTCTGATTTGACAAACTCCAGAATCTCCATGACCTTGGCTGAGGCCGGCGCGACCTTCTTGATTTCCTCGTCCTCTATGACCACGTAGCGGTCCTTCTCGTACTCGTAGCCTTTCACGATTTCGCTGCGAGGGATGGGCTTGTCCTCGACCTGGCAATAAAGAACCTGCTTGATCCGCGAGTTATCCTGTTTGTGGAGCTGGTTGAAACTGATGCTTTCGCTCCGCGCCGCGCTGTACAATCGGACAGGAAAAGACACGAGCCCGAAGGTAAGATGACCTTTCCAAACGGTAGACGCCATAGCCGACACCTCGTTCAGGATTTGGAAACGCTTTCTCTAATATAGCGCAAACATTCCTAGGCGGTATTGTTGTCCCTCAAGAAGTATTCGGAAAAGCGGAAGTTTGACCGGACTCCGGAGCCTGCGCCGGCTGGCGGGAGCGCACATCCGGCCGTCGTGGAGACCAGCCCCCGCCAGTTCTGCGTCCAGCGCCACCACGCTTCTCGTCTTCACTATGATTTGCGCCTGGAAGTCGGCGGCGTGCTGAAGTCATGGGCCGTGCCCAAGGGGCCGACACTCGATCCTTCCGCAAAGCATTTGGCAATGATGGTAGAGGACCATCCGCTCGAGTACGGCGGCTTCGAGGGCGTTATTCCGAAGGGCAACTACGGCGCCGGCAGCGTCATGCTGTGGGATCGGGGGACGTATGAACTCCTCGGCGACGCGACGGCCGAAGAGCAACTCGCGCGGGGCGATTTCAAGTTTCGACTCCACGGTGAGAAGCTCGGCGGCGAGTTCGCGCTGGTTCGAATGAAAAGGGGCAAGGGAAACGAGTGGCTGCTGCTTAAGAAGAAAGACGCATTCGCCAAGCCGGGCTGGGACCCGGAGGACCACTCGCGCAGTGTGCTTAGCGGGCGCGCCCAGGAGGAGATCGCGCGCGGCCTGGAGGCAACGGTTGCCGAGCGCGATGGGCACCGGGATCTGAAGAAAGTTCGGGGCGCGGTGCGGGCAGCCATGCCGAAGGGCGTCTCCCCGATGCTCGCCCAGATCGGGAAAGGCACTCCGCCAGCAACCGACGACTGGCTTTTTGAAATCAAGTGGGATGGCGTGCGGGCGATCTGCTACATCGATCACGGCCAGCTCCGCATGGTGTCTCGCAACGGCAACGCGATTGAGCGGCAGTATCCGGAGCTATCGATCCTGCCTCATCACATAGAGGCAGCCGAGGCCGTGGTGGACGGAGAGATCGCCGCGCTCGATGATCGCGGCCTGCCGAGCTTCGAACGGCTGCAGCACCGTATCACGGTGGCCGACGCCGCCTCTGTCGCCGCGCTCGCACGCAAGCAGCCGGTCGTGTTCTTCGCTTTTGACTTGCTCTACCTCGACGGATGGGACCTGCGCGGCGCGCCGCTCGCCGAGCGCAAGCGGCTGCTGAAGGAGATGCTGAAACCGGGCGATCTGGTGCGCTATTCGGATCATTTCGCTGGCAATGGCGCGGATCTTCTGGAGGCGGCAAGACAGCAGGGCTTGGAAGGTATTGTCGGCAAGCGGGCGAGCAGCCTGTACGAGTCGCGCCGCACGGCGGACTGGGTGAAGTGGAAGAATAACCTTTCCGCTGACTTCGTGATCTGCGGGTTCACGAAAGGCGAGCGCGAGCTGTTCGGTGCCCTGGTGCTCGGCGTTTACGATCGCGGCAAGCTGGTATGGGCGGGGAACGTGGGTACAGGGTTCGACCGCAGAATGATGGAGGCGATTCATGCGAAGCTCGCCCCGATGGCTACGCCCGAATCCCCGCTTGAGCCGAACAAAGACCTGCCGCGCGCAGTTACGTGGACCCGGCCCGAGGTGGTGTGCGAAGTAAAATTCTCGAATTGGACGGACGAAGGCAGACTCCGCGCGCCGGTTTTTCTTAGACTTCGCCCGGACATCGACCCGCTGGAGTGTGTGCGCGAACCGGCTCAGGCGGCTTCGCGTACTCCATTACTGGATCCGGCCGCTGCGGAAACCACACTCGAAATCGAAGGCCACCGTCTCAAATTCACCAATCTCAACAAGATCTTCTATCCCAAGGATGGCTATAAAAAGCGCGACCTGCTTAACTATTACGACGCGGTAGCACCGCTGATTGTGCCGCATCTCAAAGACCGGCCGCTTTCGCTTAAGCGGTATCCCAACGGCATCGAGGCCGATTTCTTCTTCCAGAAAGAAGTAGCCGAAAGCTTTCCCAAGTGGTTGCGCACAGAGGTGGCTCCGGACGGGATCCGTTATGTGATCGGCGATGATCGCGCGACGCTGCTGTTCCTTGTGAACCTGGCATGCATCGATCACAACCCGTGGATGATCGTACGAAAATCCGGACTATCTGCTCGTCGATCTCGATCCGCAGGAATGTGATTACGAGAAGGTCGTGGAGGCGGCGCTCGTCGTTCGCGCCAAGCTCGATAAAGCCGAGCTCGAAAGCTATCCCAAGACCACGGGCGGCGACGGAATCCATATCTTTGTCCCGCTCGAGCCGCGATACACCTATGCGCAGGTGCGGGCGTTCGCCGAGGTGCTCGCGACCCTGGTCAGCTCTGAACGTCCGGATGTGTTCACCACGCCCCGAGCAGTGTCCCGTCGTCAAAAGGGGAAGGTGTATTTCGACTGGGCACAGATCGCCGAGGGCAAAACAATTTCAGCGCCCTATGTACTGCGGGCGTACGCGGGCGCGCCCGTCGCAACACCGCTCGCCTGGCGCGAGGTAACGCTGCGGCTCCGGCCCGAGCAGTTTCATATCGGCAATGTCCTGGCGCGCTTCGATCGCGTAGGCGATTTGTTCGAAGGCGTACTGAAGCGTCCCCAGGCTCTCGAGCCGGCCGTGGAGAAACTATCCTTGTAATCTGCTGCCCGCCCGGTCCGTCAAGAGAGGTAGAAGGAGTAAACAAAAACATGAAGTTTTGTTCCATTTTTCTATCTCTTTTCGTCGCGGGTATTCTTGCCGCGCAACCGGCCCCGCGCCAGCACGGCGCACTTGGCCGCCCGATGATGCAAAACCTGACCGCCGACCTGAACCTGACCGCGGACCAGCAGAGCCAGGCAAAGGCGATCTTCCAGGATCACGGCGCACAATCGAAAGATTTGGCGGCGAAGCTCCGGGATCAACGCGCCGCCCTGACTGCGGCCGTGAAGAGCGGTTCGACAGACCAGATCGACAAGATCACTCAGGACATGTCGGGATTGCAGGCTCAGATGGCCGCGATTCGCGCCAAGAGCCTGGCAAAGTTCTACGCCTTGCTTACGCCTGACCAGAAGGCCAAGGTCGACCAAAAGCTCGACCGGATGCTGCAATACGGCCCACACCGGCCGCGTGTGGCTTCCCAAGGCTCGGGACAGTGACCCCTTTGTAATCCATTTCAGCTCAAGCCCCGTCCAGGGAGGGGAAGGAGTGAACTGCGCAAAATGAAGATTCGTTCCATTCTCCTCTCTGGTTTGGCTGTCGCCATGGCAGGCTTGGTTTCCGCGCAGCCCGTTCCGCGCCCGCGCTTCGGTCCCGGAAACGGCGGTCCGGGCAACTTCGGCCACGGAGGCAACCTGGAGCAGCGGCTCACCAGGCAGCTCGGCTTGAACGCGGAGCAGCAGAATAAGGTACACACCATCCTGGCCGAATCGCGGATCGCGTCGCAGGATATTCCGCAAAAAATGCAGGCCCTGCATGCGTCGCTGACGGAAGCGGTGAAAGCCGGTGACGAAGCGCAGATCGAAAAGATCAGCCAGGATTTCTCACAGCTGCACCAGCAACAGATGGCCGAGCATGCCAAGAACATCGCCAAGATCTACGCCACGCTTACTCCCGACCAGAAAGTCAAGGTGGGTCCGAACCTGGAGATGCTGATGGGCGGGCCAAATCCGAGGATGAGAAACGGGGGCGCCGGCGGCAAGCCTCCTGTACCCGGAGTGGTCCAGTAAAGGGCTACAGACGGAACTTAGTCAACTCTTTCACCGCTTCCATCCAGTTGTAGACGATCGGGCAGTAGGTGGCGCGATCCACGAACCGCCACATCCTGCTTTGGATGGAACCCGCGCCTCTTAGCAAGTGCGGGAAGCGCTCGCAATTTCCCGGCCGGGCCTCATATACACTGCATTCGTTTCCATACAGAAATACGCAGCCCCTCTCCGAGCGCCGGAGGACCAGCGTGTCTTCTTCGTCCCGCGCCGTGTACTGTTCGAGGAACGTCTTGGTGCTGATCCTGAGAAAGCGCGCCAGGCGGTCGACGTCGCGCCCGGCGATCTGAACCTCGGTAACGCGGCAGCACTCTCCGCATCGCCGGCAATCGATCTGCTCCTGAACCTGCTCGGCCACTCTGCGGAACTGACGCTCAACGAAATTGTGCGATTTAATGTGCCGGCGGAAGCGCAGGTTCTCCTCGCGCTTCTTTTCGCCCAGCCGCCGGATCTGCACCAAGTCGGTGACCACTCTTCCAGGGTACAATCGCAGCATGCACAGGCGCGAATTTATTGGGATGACTTCATGGGCGGCGATGACGGGTATTCTGCGCGCCGCCCCGGCCGCTGGCGAACCGGCGAATGAAGCGTACTGGTTGCTCGTCAGGCGCCAGTTTCCGCTTGAAGACGGGCTGCTCTACTTCAACGCCGCCAACGTTTGTCCTGCTTCCAGAGCCGTGCTCGACCGCTACGCGCAGTTTGAGCGCGATTTCCAATCCAATCCCTCTTTCCAGAATCGCGAGAAATATGCGCCGATGCGCACCCAGGCGCGCGGCAAGGTGGCGCGTCTGATTAACGCGAGTCCGGGCGAAATCGCCTTTACGCGCAACACCAGCGAGAGCAACTGTACTATCGTCAAAGGTCTCGATCTCAAGGCCGGCGACGAGATCCTGGTCGCCGATCACAATCACCCGTCCAATCGCCAGTCCTGGCAGATTCGCGCTAAGCGCGAGGGCCTGGTGGTGAAGTCCATTCCTTTGCCGACTCCGGCGCCGGGCCGCGATGCCATCATTTCAGCGTTCGAGCGAGCGATCACGCCGAAGACGCGCGTGCTCGGATTGACTCACGTCACCAACGTCACTGGTCTGCAATTTCCGGTGAAGGAGATCGCCGAAATCGGGCATCGGCACGGCCTCTGGGTGCACGTCGACGGCGCCCAGAGCTTCGGTGCCCTGCAAATAGATGTGAAGGCTCTAGGCTGCGACTCCTACTCCGCGAGCACGCACAAGTGGCTGATGGGACCGCTCGAGGCCGGCATTCTGTATGTCCGTTCGGAGCGCATGAACGAAGTGTGGCCATCCATCGTCACGGCCGGGTGGAGAGACAATCTGAACGACTCGCTCAAGCTCGAGGTCTTCGGCCAGCAGGACGATCCCCGCATGGCGGGACTCGACGCCGCGCTCGACTTCGTCAGCCTGATCGGCCCTCGCAATATCGAGTCGCGTCTTCGCTGGATCGCTACATACCTAAAGGAACAGATCCGGGAGTTGCCGGTGGAGCTGAAGACCAACATGGAGCCCGAGCTTTGCGGCGGCGTCGTGAAGTTCGCCACCGGCGCCAAGAGCGTGAAGCAGGTTTACGACGTATTGTGGGAACGCCATCGCATCGCGATCGCCAAGACGGACTCGGGCGACGCCGCCGGCCTGCGCTTCTCGCCCCACATCTACAACACGAAAGAAGACGTCGATCGCGCCGTAAAGGCGGTGAAAAGCGTGGTGGTCTGATTGGCCGACCGCTTATATCTTTCACTGTGGATCCACGGCTTCAATGAAACCAATATGCTCCGGCACTTTGGAAAGATGTTGGAGCTGTTTCCGTACTCGAAGCTCTCGAAGCGAGGTCCGGTACTGCGCGTGTACGCGATCGAACACGCCGAGCCTCCGCTCTTCGAGCGCGAGTTCGCGCCGGGCACGGAACCGAGGCCGATCCTCGACGCCGCCCATGAGTTTATGCACGAGGACTGCGCTTGCCAGGTGGATACTTTCTGGGATCTGTGGCAGCACAAGGACGGCTGGAAGCTCGAGCCTACAGCGGTGATCTTGTCGTGCTTGGGCTCGGCGTTTGACAACGAGAACGCCGATCATCTTCGCATCGAATTCAGCCTGGACGCCCACTTCCTGCCCCAACCTGGTGTCGAAGGCTCGCTGCGGATGGTGCAGTCGAATGTGCGGAGCATGCTGCATCTGGTGAACGATGTTGATCGTGTGTTCGATCTGGAGCGCCGTCAGTTGTGGTCGGAGAGCGGGGTGAACTTCGCGGAGATATTGACTCACGCGCTGGGAAACTTCCATGTGAACTAGTTCGTGACGAAGGTCGACTTCATCTACTTTGACGCCGGGGGCGGCCACCGTGCGGCCGCTTCAGCCCTCAAGACCGTTATTGAAGAGCAGCACCGGCCCTGGGAAGTCCGGCTCGTGAATTTGCAGGAGCTGCTTCACACTCTCGACATTTTCCGCAAAATCACCGGCTTGCGACTCGAAGACATTTACAATTTGATGCTGGCTAAGGGCTGGACGCTCGGTTCGGCGCACGCGATGAAGTTCATGCACGCCGTGATCCGCCTGTACCACACTCCGACGGTGCGACTGCTTGAGCGCCACTGGAAGGAATCGGGACCGGACATGGTCGTATCGCTCGTGCCGAATTTCAATCGCGCATTATGTCAAAGCCTCCAGGCGGCTCTGCCGGGAACCCCGTTCGTTACGATCCTCACGGACTTCGCCGATTTCCCGCCTCACTTCTGGATCGAGCGCCAAAAACAGTTCCTGATCTGCGGCACTGAGCGAGCGGTGGAGCAGGCGCGCGGCATGAGGCATGCCGAGGAGTGCGTCTTTCGTACCTCCGGTATGATCCTTCGCCCGCGATTCTACGAACCAGTGAGGGTGGACCGCGGCGATGAGCGCAGGAGGTTGAAACTCGATGCTGAACGCCCCACCGGGCTGGTCTTATTCGGCGGCCAAGGGTCGAAAGTGATGCTCGCGATCGCCAGGCGGCTCCGTGATACTCAGCTCATTTTCATCTGTGGCCGTAATGCAGCCCTCGCTGCGGCGCTGCGAGCGGAACCTGCAAATTCCCCGCGCTTTGTCGAAGGCTTCACTAGTGAAGTCCCATATTATATGCACCTGTGTGATTTCTTCATCGGCAAACCCGGCCCGGGCAGCATCAGCGAAGCCGTGGCGATGAAGCTGCCGGTGATTGTCGAGCGCAACGCATGGACGCTGCCGCAAGAGCGATACAACGCGGACTGGGTCCGCGACCGGGGTGCCGGGATCGTGCTTCCGAACTTCCGGCACATTCATGAGGCTGTCGACGAAATGCTCGCGGCGCTGGGGCAGTACCGCGACAACGTCGCGAAGATAGAAAACCGCGCGGTTTTCGAGATTCCCGACATTCTTGCGCGACTGCTCGATGTACACTGACAGCTTGCGAATCTGCATTCTACTGATTTGCGGGTTGCTCGCCGGCCTCTGCCAGGCCGATCCGGAAAAGGTGATTTTCGATACCGATTGTGCGTTCTTTAACGACGACGGCGCAGCGCTCGTCATGCTTCTAGAGCGGCCTCGGCAGGCGGAGGTGCTCGGCCTGACAATCGTGCCGGGCAATCTTTGGGCCAGCCAAGGGGCAGAGTACATGTTTCACGTCCTTCGCCTGATGAAGCGCCCGGAGATCCCGTTGCATCTGGGCGCTCAGGCGCCGTTGGTGCACACGCGCGCGATGGCGCTGAAGGAGAATCGGGATTGGGGGCCGATAGAATACCTGGGCGCGTTCGAGAACGATCCTCCCCAGTCTCAGAGCGAACTCAAGCCCCCCTTCGGCGGAAAGTTTTCCGGGCTTACTCCGGCGAGGCGCAACGCCATCGATTTCCTGATCGAAACGATCGACCAGTCGCCCGGTCAGGTTACGTTGCTGGCGATCGGACCGATGACCAACGTCGCGATCGCCCTGCGCCTGCGGCCCGACCTCGAGTCGAAGATCCGCCGTCTCGTGTTCATGGGCGGAACGGTGCATGCTCGCAACTACGACAATCGCGCCGCCGAGTTCAATTTCTGGTTCGATCCGGAGGCGGCGCAGGTGGTGCTGCGCTCGGGCATCCGGCAGAAGACGATGTTCGGCTTGGACATATGCAATCGCGCGCGGATCAACCGGACGCACTTCGATCAAATCGTAGCCGTGAAAACGCCTATCACTGAGTTGTTTCGTGAAGACATGGGCAATCGATATCCCGGATTTCTCAAAAAACGGGATGCCCAGAGCTATATCTGGGACTGCCTTGCGGCGGGCTATTTGCTCGATCCCTCATTCGTGGTCAAGCGCGAATCGGCGTACCTGGACGTTGACACAAGCTTCGGGAAGAACTACGGCGCTGTGATCCCGCTTGACCGGACGCTCGCGCCGCAGGCGACACCGGTCGAGGTGATTCTGGATCTGGATTTCCGCCGGTTTTTCGAGCTGTACAAGGGGCTGTTAACCACGCCGTAATATATTCCGAGGGCTATTCTCCAAAGGGTTTCCTTGGATGGCTTCCCAGGAATACTCGGATAAGCTCAGGAGCGATGGCTGCGGTCCCTCTTCTGGCAGTTCTCGCATCGCTGTTGGCCGATACGAGCGGCAACCGCGGAGCCCCTATCTACAGCGCGGAAAGCATCGCGAACAGTGCTGCCAATGTGGCCGCGTTCTATGCGGCGAACACGTTCGTTACGATTTACGGACAAAACCTGGCGTACACAACCAAGGAGATCAGCTTGGACGACGTTCGCGGGCAAAATCTGCCAACGGTGCTGACCGGCACGGGTGTGCGCGTGTTGATCAACCAGATTCCGGCTAATATCTGGTACGTCTCGCCGATGCAGGTGAACCTGCTGATCCCGCCGTCTCTGACCGCGGGACCTGCGACGGTGCAACTCGTTGTCGACGGACTCGCCGGGCCGGCCATCACCATCGCGCTCAATTCCTCAGCGCCCGCATTGTTTCAATGGGACGCTAGCACGGTGGTGGCGACGCACGGCAACTGGCCGCCCATCACAGTGTCCTCGCCGGCGAAGGCGGGCGAGGTGATCGTGCTGTACGCTTCGGGGCTCGGTCCGACATTACCGCGCGCGGTCCCGAATCAGGCGCCGCAGGGGCCCGCGCCGCTCGAACACATCAGCGATTTCAGAGTGCTGCTGAATGGCGTCCCGGTCGACTCGCGCCGCATCGAGTATGCCGGCGCCACACCAGGGTACGCAGGGTTGTTCCAGATTAACCTCCGGCTGCCCGAGGACGCTCCTCCAAATCCCGAAATTCGCGTTGGTTACGGTGATCGGCTAAGCCCCGCCCAGCGATACCTGCCGCTCCAATGACGTAACCGGGCGCCGGGCGGCCGCGTATCATGAATTGTGGGTTACACTCAAAAGCAGAGGGCCATTTGATCATGCTTGGGAGTACAATTCCGGTATTTTTGACCGCGATCCTGATGCTTTGCGCACAGGAGACGAAGCCTGCCCCAGAAGCTAATTCCGCGGTGGAAACAAAACCGGAGGGGAAAGTTTTCCAGGTGGATCAGGGCACGCGCATTCCTCTCAGCCTGATCAACAGCGTCAGCACCAAGCAATCGGCGCCGGGCGACCGCGTGTATCTCGAAACGGCATTCCCGATTCTGGTGGATGGCCGGATCGTGATCCCTCCCGGCAGCTATGTTACCGGCACCATCACCGAGGTGAAGCGTCCGGGCAAGGTTAAAGGACGAGGCGAATTCCACCTGCGGTTCGACTCGCTGACACTGCCCAACGGTGTGACCCGCGATTTCCGGGCCCGCGTCAGCGGTTTGGACGGGCGCGCGAGCGAGGAACTGGACCGAGACGAAGGCTCAATCAAGAGCGAAGGCAACAAGGCCGGCGACGCGCGCACCGTCGGCGAGACCACCGCCGCCGGCGCGAGCATTGGTGCGCTGGCCGGCAGCATCAGTCATTCACCTGGGATGGGCGCCGGCATCGGCGCAGCCGCCGGAGCCACGGCGGGGCTGGCCGGCATACTGCTCACGCGCGGACCGGAAGCGGTTCTCGCCAAGGGAACCACGATCGAAATGGTTCTCGACCGGCCGGTGAAATTCGAGGAGAAAGAGCTCGATTTTTCGAACGCGCCACCGGCCCGCCGCGGTTCGAGCGACGGCGGTGGCCCTCTGCCGAGCAGGAAATCGCAGAACACGAACCCCCGCCGCTGGCCGTTATAATCTCGCCGGCCACGCAAATCCCTTCGCGGAATCGGTGTTTTTACTTAGCTTAAGCTCAGCAGGACTTCTGTTATCGTGTACGTGTGGAGACCATGCGTCCGGTGAGCGATCGTAGCGGCACGGCCGGCACGGTGAGAGCCTTTCGACTTTTGGGCGTGCCCGTACGCTTGCACTTCACGTTCATTCTATTGGTGGTCTTCCTGGTTGTGACGGATCTTGGCGGGCAATCGAGTTCCAGCTACGCCTTGTTCCTGCTCGGCATTCTGGCGAGCGTTCTGCTGCACGAAATGGGGCACGCAGTCGTGGCAGCACGTTTCGGCGTGCGTACTCTGGAAATTGTCATGTTCCCCATCGGCGGTCTTTCGCGGATGGAGCGCCTGCTGAAACCCGCCGAGGAATTCTGGGTCTCGCTCGCCGGACCTCTGGTCAACCTCTTCATCTCGGCCGGCCTTTTCGGCTACATGCTGTACGCGCACCGGACGGTGTCCATCAACCTTTCGGAACTTGTGCGGCCGACCGATGCGAACGTACTCGAACGGCTGGCCTTCGGTAACCTGTTGCTGGCTGGGTTCAACCTGTTGCCGGCGTTTCCGATGGATGGCGGGCGCATCTTGCGCGCGCTGCTCTCCTACATTCGTCCAGAGGATCAGGCCACGCGCATCGCCGCCTGGATGGGGCGCATGTTGGCCATCAGCATGGGGCTTTACGGCCTGCTCGCACCGCAGTTCATGCTCGTCTTCTTCGCGTTTTTCATTTACCTCGGCGCCGCGCAGGAGAGTGCCGCGGCGATGGGACGCACGCTCACACACGGTATTCCGGTGCGGGCGGCGATGATCACCGAATTCCGCACTCTCGAGCACGGCAGCACGATCCGCGATGCGGCGAACCTGCTGCTTTCGACCTCGCAGCAGGATTTTCCGGTCGTTCACGGAGATCAGGTGATCGGACTGCTAGGCCGCAATCTTCTCCTGAGAGCGCTGGCCACCGAAGGGCCGGACGCATATGTGGCCGGCGTGATGGACCGCGACTTTCTTTCAATCGAGCCTGGCTCCGACCTGGCCGAGGTACTGCCGCTGATGGCGCAAGCCGGCCGCTGCGCGCTGGTGATGGACGACAGCAAGCTGCTCGGATTGCTCACCGCGGACAATCTGATGGAGTTCCTGATGCTGCGGCGGCACGGGATGGAGCCGGTGGTTTAGCTGCGCAACTCCGCGGCGATTTCCCGCGCCGCTTTCCGCGCCGCCTCTATCGCGCCGATCTCAAAGCTGATCGCCCCGACCCTGGGATGGCCACCGCCGCCGTAGCGTTCGCAGATCGATGCCAGGTTGTACTTGACCGGTTGCCGGGCCCATGGATTCGATCCCACTGAAACCTTGGTCCGAAAGCTCGACGTGCTCACCGAGACCGTGTAGGTCGATTGCGGGAACAGGTAATAGGGAATGAACTTGTTATAACCTTCCAGGTTTTGATCGACCAGGTCGAAATAGACCACGCCGTCTTCGAACCTGGATTGTTTCCGAATGATGTCGATCGAACGGACGTGGCGGTCGTGCAGGGGGCGATAGGCCGCCTCCACCTCGGGGTTGGAGGCGATCTCGGCCAGTTTCTGGTGGCGCATCATTCGGATGATTTTCTGCACCATCTCGGAGCCCTGGGCGCCCTCGATCACCAGGGTCAGCCGCGTAGCGGGATGGCGGAGTTCGACCGCTTCCTGCGCATCATGGTATTGCGCGCCGTCGATGATATCGGCCCAAGTCACCAATTCGGCCAGGTCCGGCGCCTCGAAACCGAAGCGCTGCCGGGTCACCGTGGCGATGTACATCGTGCAAGAGCGAAAGCTCGGATCGTACATCTTGCGCCCGCTGGTGTCGCGCCTGAAGTGGGCGGCATCCTCCGGCGTCAGGAAAGCGCTTTGGTGATGGTCGAACCACCAGGTGAGCCGCGGATCGGTGGAGTATTTGAAGTCGACGATGGCGTTCTCGTCCCCATCGAAAAGGCTGGGCTCGAATAGTTGCGACGCCTTGTGCGCCATGCCTGTGAAGTCGAACTGGGCGTCGGGGTGGAACTTCGCCTCGATGAAGCGGCTGAAGAAAGCCGCCGACGCCGCGCCGTCGAAACAATGATCGTGATACAGGATTCGCACACGCATGAAGAAACTGACCACGAAAACTTGTTAGTGTCGCGCAAAAAGGACCCGGCACGCAAGTGGACCGTGGTTTGTCCATATTCTGGTATCCTTGTAGCAGAGAGGCGGGTTCTCGCCGTTCACCTATGAATCGTCGTTTCCAGTTCGCTGTGGTCGCTTCTTCGACCTGTATTGTTCTTCTGCTGTTATTCGGCGCGGTCCATGGCCGGAGCGCATCGACGGACAACCCCTATACTCACCTCGGCGTTTATAGCGAGGTTCTTTCCCGGATTAGGGCCGACTACGTGGAAGAGCCGGACATGAAGGCAGTCACGCTCGGGGCGATCAACGGGATGCTCGAATCCCTGGATCCTTACGCCAGCTATCTTAATTCCGATCAATACAAGCAGTACCTCAAGTCCAAGGAAACGACCAAGGCGGATGTCGGCCTGGTGCTCTCGAAGCGCTTCGGCTATGTGGGCGTGGTGGACGCACTCCCAGGCTCGCCCGCGGCCAAGGCCGGCCTCGCGACCGGCGACGTGATCGAGTCCATCAACAACGTCTCGACTCGCGATATGCCGCTGGCCTTCGCGGAAATCCTGCTCCAGGGCGAAAACGGAACCTCGGTTGAGATGAGCGTGCTGCGCGTCCGGAGGTCCGAGCCGCAAAAATTCACATTGATCCGCACTCCGCTCGTATTCCCGCCCGTAAGCGCGCGGCTGGTGACCAACCAGGGCCCCGAGCCGATTGGTGTGATCCAGACGGTGACGCTCGCGCCGGGCCGGGTAAAGGACGTCGGGACCAAGATCGCCGAGCTTGAAAAACAGGGCGCCAGGAAGTTGGTCCTCGATCTGCGCCACTGCTCCACGGGTGCGCCAGAAGAAGGCATAGCGCTGGCAAATCTCTTCCTCGACAAGGGCCTGATCACCTACACGCAGGGGCAGAAGTCCAGCCGTCAGGATTACCAGGCCGTGGCCTCGAAGGACGTGACAAAGCTTCCGCTCATCGTGCTGACAAACCGTGGCACGGCGGGTGGGGCGGAGATCGCTGCAGCGGCGCTGCTGGAATCGAAGCGAGCCGAAGTCGTGGGTGAGCGCACTTATGGCGATGCGGCCGTTCGCAAGGCGATCACCCTGGACGACGGCAGCGCAGTGATCCTCTCAGTAGCCAAGTATTACTCGCCCAGCGGAAAAGCGATCCAGGACACCGGCGTCACACCGAACGTCCCGCAGGCCGAAGAGGAAGCTTCCAACGACATCGACGATGACAATGCTCCCGACACACCGGAGCCGCAGTCCGCGAAGCCCGGCGTGGATCGGATGCTTAATCGCGCGTTCGAGATCTTTGTGAAAGGTCCCGCGCAAAAATAAGCATGCCCTTATACGAATACCGGTGTGCGAAATGCGGAAAACTCTTTGAGGTGATGCAGCGATTCTCCGACGCCCCGCTTACTGAACACGAAGATTGCGGGGGCCCGGTGGAACGGCTTATCTCGCCTCCGGCGTTACAGTTCAAGGGCACAGGCTGGTACGTCAACGATTACGCCAAGAGCGCGCCTCAATCCGCGGAATCGAAGTCTGACGGAAAGGATTCGAAGCCTAAACCGGCCGAGAACAAACCGGATACGAAACCTCCGGCAACGACCACCAAGACGGATTAACGCTAGAATATTCGCTCCTGGCGTTTCAGCGTCCCAAACGTCCCGATGTTTGATACCGCAAATGCAATCCGGAACTGATTCTCGTTCCGCGGGCCGATCGCGAAGCGGCGGTACTGAACGCTGATGCCGCAGCAGTCCGTGTTGTAGGTCACCTGGGTTTGCGAATACTGCAGGAATCCCTTGCGGTAGTCGTAATACGCGCTGAAGCCATAGTTCCAGCCCCGGCGATTGTCATTGCCGTACCCAATCACGCCGCGGAACTGATTCGCGCTCGGCGCCAGGACCGTGCTCGTTCTCACGTCCGTGTGGCCGACGGACCAGAAATACTTGTCAATCCGCCCGTCGACTGTCACGCTGCTGTTTGTGATGCCGTGGCGCAGAAGATCGTAATCGGTGCGCCATTCGAGCCCCACCTTGGACTGAATCCGGAACGCGCTCGCGATGGGAGAGTAATTGCGCGGAACGTCTAGAAACGAGTATCCCGTCAGGTCGATCGCACTTTGAAGCACGTTCCGCTGGCCAGGGACGATCGCGCCGCCAAATGTCGGATCGAAATAGCGGTCATACCACAACTGCCAGGTCACCAGGTCGGTGACGGTTCCGTTCTTGTCCTTGGCGAGCAGCCGGTTGGCGAGCGAAAACTCGATCTGGTTCGTATTGGACAGCAGATCGGTCTCGTCAAACCGGATGGTGCGGCTGAAATCCTCACCGATCCCCGTTACGAAACGATACGTCACGCGCGGCTCGATCACGTGCTTCACTTTTTGTCCCATCCAGGCGGGCGCGTCAAAGATCCGCTCGAGGGACGGCAGCACCAGGTCCACGGTGACGTCCCGGGAACTGCGGACGATGTTGCTCCCGACGACCCCGCCCTCTTTCAGACTCGATCCGTACTCGGTTTCGCGGATGCCGAAACTCGGAATCAGCTCGATATCACCCCAGCGAAACGCCGTGGATACGTGCGGCGCGAAGTCCACGCGCTCAACGAACTGCCGCGTCTGAAACAGGAGCTGCGTACGTCGCTCCAGCCCGGCGCTCGAATCGAGCGAGAACCATACCGGCCAATCCTTCACCTGGTGCTCGCGCTGGATGAACTGGAGTTCGGGCAGCTTGCGGATCGCAACCTCGTCGTTAGGGTTCGTGCTTTGGAAGTTCACATTGCGCTGGGCAACGAAATTGACTCCGAAATCCGACCAGTGCCTGGTGACGAAACCCACCGAATGGGTCTCAGAAAAGACGGCTTCGTTAAAGGATTCCGTGAACTGTTGCCGGAAGGCAAGGGAGGTCAGATAGTTCAGCTCCCCACGCGCTTCCCATCCGTGGCCCAAATCGGATTTTGCGTGGAGCGTCATCTGCGCACCGCTGTAGGAGGGCCCGCCGTTCAGTCCGCGGTCATTGACGCCGAAGACCAAGAAATCGAAGTCGCTGCGCTCATTGATCTTACCGCGGAACTCGACGTGGTGCGCGAATCCGCGCGCGGAGAAGTACTGCGTTCGGTACATGACGTCGTAGCTGCGATTGATTGCCCAGTAATATCCGAAGCCGAGCATCTTGCCGCGGGTCGAGCTGTTGCCGATGTTGGGGATTAATAAACCGCTTCTACGCGGCTCTTTCTTAAGGGATTTATAGAACAGGGGCGTATAGAATAGGGGCATGCGTTTCAAGTAGAACCACGAGTTTCGAGCGATGGCGTGGTCACCGGGAACAACTACAAACTCCGGACCTCTAAGCTCCCACCAAGGCCGAGGGACGATGCAGTCCGTGAGAAACCCGTCGTGCAGGATATAGTGATCCTTTAATCGTTCGGCCCATTTGCCTTGAAAATAATACGGATTCTGAGTGGTCAGAAGACCTGGCCGCGCCTGGATTCTCGCTGGCGACGTGCCGGTAACTGTGTAGAACTTGCCGGTTTCGTCGTCGAGATTGTACTCGGCCTTATCACAGGTGAGCTTTTCCCCGGTCGCGAAGCGTTCGAATTGTACGTGCCCCCTCGCTTCGACCTCATCGGTGTCGGTGTTCCAGTCGAGCTCGTCGGCCTTAAGAAGGAAATCGGTCGTCTCGATGTGCACGTTGCCTCTCAGGTGACGCCAAGGGCCGTCTACCTCCTGCGTGACCGCCTCGACGAGGACATCTCCAGGGCTCGGAGCATTCGGCCGCGGTGTGCGGATCCTTTGGTTCGGGTTGGGGCTGACCTGGCTTCCCGGAGGCGGTGCCGGTAAAGGGGGACGGTAAACTTGCGCCCCTAAGTCGAACACCAGCGCGACAAAGACGGCCAGGCGCACAAAATAAAGTTCGTGACAAATCCTGCTGAATATGTTACGAAAGATGATTAAAGCTAAAACTGGTTTCTTCGCAGGATCGGGTCGAAGGCTCAACCGAGCACCGTAACAGACGGTTGTTACGTCCGTCAAGCTGGCGGGCCTTTGGGAGCGATATGCAGTGCCAATACTGTCACGCCCTGAATGACGAGTACGAGAGGCGTTGCGCCCGGTGCGGGCGGCGCCTGCACGTTTCGGCCGCAATGGCTGGCGGGGGCGCGTATCCCCCGGCAACCTCGACATCCCCACTTCTCGAAAGTCTGCCCGGCGGTGAACCACAAGTATCGGCCCCTCCGCCGAATCTGAATTATCAGCCATCCCTTTTTCGTGACGCATCGGGTGGTCCGAAGGTAATCCCGATTCCGACGCTCACGCCGGCGCGGCCTGCGAGCCGCGAAGCCGCTTCAACGCCGCGCCTCGCTGCACCGCGCCCGCCCCGCTCCATTTCGAGGGGGCAGTCGGATTCGCAGCAATCCCTTGATTTCCGTGGCAGCGATAGCCAGACGGCCATGCGGGTGGAAGTGATCTACTGCGATGCGCCGGTGGCAGCACCACTGCACCGTGTTATCGCCGCGACTGTGGACGCGAGCATGGTTCTAGTTGGCGTCGCCCTGTTCCTCGCGGTCTTTTTTCTTTCCGGCGGCGAGATTGTTTTGAGCAAACAGAACGTTCCATTCTTCCTCGGTGTCACAGCCGTCCTGGTGCTCTTCTACCGCGTCCTGTGGTGTCTGGCTGGCGGAGACACGCCGGGAATGCGCTTCGCCGGCTTGAGACTGGTCGACTTCGACGGCCGCCCGCCGGAACGCGAACAACGCGGCCTGCGCCAGATCGCGGTGATGCTCAGTTGGCTCTCGGCGGGCCTGGGCCTTGTGTGGGCGCTGGTGGACGAAGAAAACCTTACCTGGCATGACCACATCTCGAAAACGTTTCCGACACCTGAGTAGGCGGGCACTCCGCTTTCCCACTACTGGTTTGGTAGTTTTCTGGTAGCCTGTAATTGTGAATTGCCCGATCGCACGTTACGTTCCCTCGCGCCGTTACTTTTCATTAGCATTGTTCGCGGTGGGCGGAGCGTTGCTCGCGGCCTGGACCGGACTCCGCTGGGCGCCCGCGTGGATCCCCGCAGGGGCATTCCTGCTCTCGGCGATAGGCGTTCTGATACTGGCGCTGCGCCCGGCAATCGAGATTCACGAAACTCACCTTCAAATCGGACACCGTGCGATCCCATGGAGCGACATCCGGCGCCTGGATCAAACCGGCTGGAACGCCCCGCTTGCTGTCTATCTGACACTCGGGAATGATCAGCGAATCCTGCTGGTCTATCCGGGTGATTTCGATGCCGCGTCCAGCCTGCTCCGGCACCTCCGGCGCTACTCGCGTGAGGCGTTGCTCGACGGCATCCCCTACCGCCAGTTTTGGGGCGAAGCTCCGGCGCCGGAACGCAAGCAATTGTCCGCGCCGCATTATCCACTGCTGCGTCCCGAAGACGAAGAAGAAGTGGAGCGGATGTTCCAACGGTTGAAATCCGTGGGCCGTCTCGATCAGCGGGGCTCGGACGAAAAGTAACCCCAAGCGAATCCGGTGAAGCCCAAGTCTCGCTTCTTCTGGGTGGCGCTCGCGGGCCTGGCGGTATTGGCTGGCCTGTTCCACGCGCAGTTACTCACCGCGCTCGGATCTTATCTGGTGAAAAACGAGCCTCCGCAGAAAGCGGATCTCGTGCTCGTGCTCGCGGGCGGTCCCTCCGGCCGCCGGATTCTGAAGGCGGCCGAACTGGTGCGGCAGGGCTACGCTCCGAAAGTGCTGGTAAGTGGTGCAGGTCCTATTTACGGTTTGCACGAATGCGACCTCGCTATCCCGTTTGCGGTAAAAGCAGGGTATCCTGAGTCGATTTTTCTCCATTTCGAACACGAGGCCCACTCGACGAGAGAGGAAGCGCACGCGACGGTCCCGGAATTGCGGCGGCTGGGTGCGAAACGGGTTTTGCTTGTCACCAGCGACTATCACACCCGCCGCAGCGCCAGGGTTTTCCGGGCCGCGGCGCCGGACATTACGTTCTTCGTTGTGGCTGCGCCTGACGAGTACTTCACTCCGGACGGTTGGTGGCACAATCGCGAAGGCTGCAAGATCTTCGTGGAGCACTGGGCGAAGACCGTCGCAGATTGGTTTGGAATATGAGACGCACGGTCCAATTCCTGCGGCCGTACCTATGGCGTTATAGACGCGGTTTCGCGCTGGGACTCGGCGCGCTGGTGGTGAAAGATCTCCTTGGCGCGGCGCTGCCGCTGGTGATGCGCGCTTCCATTGACGCGCTGACGTCCGGCGTTGCGCTGCGCGTGGTGCTCGGTTTCTGTGCTGTCCTGGCCGGGGCTTCGGCTGTCAAGGGCCTCTTCCAATACTGGATGAGGGTGATCTTGATCGGGATCTCGCGCGACGTCGAGTACGATCTCCGCAACGAGCTGTTCGGGCGGCTGGTCACGCTTGATACGGATTTCTACGGTCGCATTCGCACGGGCGACATCCTGGCGCGCGCCACCAACGACATGAACGCAGTACGCATGATGCTCGGACCGGGCGTCATGTACTGGTGCGAGACTTCGCTGACGCTGGTGCTGGCCGTGGCGGTGATGTTGTGGGTGGACTGGCCGTTGACTCTGGTGGCGCTGGCGCCAGCGCCTCTGGTGAGCCTGGCCGTATTGTTTTTCGGCCGGCGCATCCACGATCGCTTCGAAGCGATTCAGAGCATGTTTTCGGATATCAGCAGCCGCGTGCAGGAGAATCTCTCGGGAGTGCGCGTGGTGCGCGCCTACGTGCAGGAGCGCGCCGAGCTTGCGCGATTCGCAGTGCTGAACCGCGACTACATCGGCGAGAATCTCCGACTCGCGCGCATCTCCGGCCTGTTCAATCCGCTCTTGCAGGCTCTGGTAGGCGTAGCTTTTCTGCTGGTTCTGTGGATCGGTGGGCTGCGACTTGCGGCCCACAAGATTTCACTCGGCAGCTTTGTCATGTTCAACACTTACATGGGAATGCTGGTGTGGCCGATGATCGCCATGGGGTGGGTGGCGAATTTGATGGAGCGCGGCCAAGCCTCGCTGGGACGCCTGCGGGCGCTGCTCGAGGAACGCCCACGCATCGCGGCGCCGGCCATGGTTCGGCCGCTACCTTCACCACTTCGAGGCGAGATCGAATTTCACGGCGTAGCGGTC
>QHXU01000183.1:43612-47908 GCA_003223065.1 Acidobacteriota bacterium
TCCGCGCGCTGTGCCCTGGGGCGCGTCAACCTGCGCATCCCCGCTGGCGCGACCGTGGCCGTTGTCGGCCACACCGGCAGCGGCAAGAGCACGCTGGCGCACCTGGTCCCGCGGCTGATCGATCCCAGCGAGGGATCGGTGACTCTGGACGGCACCGATCTGCGTGAGTTTTCTCCAGAGGATCTGCGCCGCGCGATCGGCTACGTGCCGCAGGAGACATTCTTGTTTAGCGCCACGCTGGCGGAAAACATCGCGTTCGGCGTAAAGCATGCGACAGACGAAGAGATCCGGCGCGCGGCGGAAATCGCGGGTCTGGCGCCGGATATCGGCGCGTTTCCCGAAGGGTACGGCACCTCCGTCGGAGAGCGCGGCATCACGCTTTCCGGCGGTCAGAAACAGCGCACCGCAATAGCGCGAGCCGTGTTGCGCAATCCGCGGATACTGATTCTCGACGACGCGCTGTCGAGCGTCGACACGGCAACCGAAGAGCGTATTCTTTCGGGGCTAACGGTCGTGATGCGCGGGCGCACCACGATCCTGATCTCGCACCGCGTCTCGACCATCCGCAATGCGGACCGGATCTTCGTGCTGGAGCACGGCGAGATCGTGGCCGAGGGTTCGCATGCCGAACTGCTGGCGCGCGGGGGATACTACGCGGACCTGTATCAGAAGCAGTTGCTCGAAGAGGAGCTCGAAGCGATCTAACGTCCTCAGTAATACCAGTCGTGGATTCGGACGTCGATTCCCGAGCCCGCCAGCGCCTTTTCGAACGCTTTGGGATCCGATCCGCGGTAGTGGTAAGGGCACACGATCCTGGGATGAAAAGCGCGCACGGCCTCGGCGGCTTCTTCGGGCGGCATCGTGAACGGCAGGTTCATGGGGATAAACGCTACGTCGATATTCTTCAGAGCGCGCATTTCGGGAGTTCCCTCGGTATCACCTGCAATATAGAAGCGCATGCCGCCATACGTGAGGATATAGCCGTTGCCGCGGCCTTTGTCATGGTAGAGCTGGCCCGCTGATGGGCCGCGCTTCAGGTTGTACATCGGCACGGCCTCTATGGTCCACGCGCCGACCTTCTTGGTTTCACCGTTGCGCATTACGGTGGCTTCGGTCACGGTCTTGGCCACGGCCGGTGGCGCGATGATCACGGTACCGGACTTTCTCACCTTCTCGATGACCTTCGGCGCCATGTGATCGCCGTGAATATCGGTGATCAGGATCAAATCCGCAGGCGGCAGGCCGTCGTAATTGCCTTGGGCTGGATCGACATGGATCACCTGCCCGCCGGCCTCGATCATGAAGCTCGCGTGCTGGATGGGCGTGATCTTGAGCACACCGGCCGATGTCTTGAACTCCTCGACCGGCCGGGCCGCAAAGGCAGTGAAAACCAGCGTGCTGAACACTAGTGTTAGCCGAATCTTCATAGCAGCTATTCTACGCGCGGCTGTGCTGCCCGTGTTAGACTGCCCGATAGTATCGCTTTGGAGGGCCTTTGTATGCGTACCGCTGTCACGCTTCTTCTCTTTCTTTGTTCGATTGGCCGCGCTCAGGTCACCGGACGCGTCACCGGATCAGTGGTCGATCCGACGGGTGCCGCGGTCCCGAAGGCCGCGGTCAACCTGCTTCTGCACGGTGGCAGGCGGGCGCTGCTATCCACGATCACCAATAACGAGGGCTTTTTCGTCATCGAAGCCGTCCGGCCCGAACTTTACGACCTCAGCATCGATGTTCCGGGATTCCAGGCTTACAAGTTGGAGAGAGTGAAAGTCGACCCGTCTCGCAGCACCGATCTCTCCGCGCTGAAGCTTGCCTTGGCCACAACCGCCACGTCGGTCGAAGTGAGAGCTGGGGCAGAGACCGTGCAGACCACGAGCACCGAAATCTCGACCACCGTGACGATGGACCAGATCCGGCGGCTTCCGGTGGGTGACCGCGATCCGCTGGCGTTCATCGCGACACAGGCGGGTGTGGCGTCTGGCCAGTTCGCCACGACCATTAACGGACAGCGCGAATCGTTCAGCAACGTCACGCTCGATGGCGTGAATATCCAGGACAATTACCTGAGGGACAATGCACTAGACTTTACGCCCAATCTGCTGCTGCTCGATCAGGTACAGGAGTTCACGGTATCCACGTCGCTTTCGAGCTCTGCTGCCAGCGGATCTTCGCAGGTGACCTTCTCGACGCCTTCTGGCACGAACGAGTTTCATGGCGCTGCATACTGGCAGAACCGCAACAATAAGTTCGCCGCGAATGACTTCTTCAACAACCAGAGCGGTATCGGGCTGGCGCGGCTGAATCTCAACCAGGCAGGCGTGGCGCTCGGCGGGCCCGTCAAGCACGACAAACTGTTCTTCTACACGAATTACGAGCTATACCGGCTCCGGAACCAGAGCCCAGAGGACGCGACGATTTTGACGCAGGATGCTCGCAACGGAATCTTTACCTATCGCGACACGCGCGGCGTCATCCGCACCGCCAACGTTCTGAGCATTGTCGGTCTGAATGCCGATCCGGCAATTCAGGCGCTCCTCGCCCAGGTTCCCGGTCCTGACAAGATCAATAACTTCCGCGTTGGGGACAGCCACCCGGGCCAGTTGATGAATACCGCCGGTTACTCGTATTTTGTGCGCTCGAATCGCGACAGGGACAACGCCATCGGAAAGCTCGACTACAATCTACCGACGAAACATTGGGTGGCGGCAACATTCGCCTGGAACCGGGACGCGGTGGATCGTCCTGATATCGCCGCGTCATATTCGGTTACGCCGCCGGTGGTGAATGACGACGCCAAGAAGTTCCTCTCGATGGCCTGGCGCTGGAGCCCGTCAGCGACGTTCACCAACGAAGTGCGCGGTGGCCTGAATTTTGCGCCCGCCACTTTCAGCACCTCCGAAAAATTGCCGTCCTACATCATTGGAGGGACGGACTTCACGTCTCCGGTAGGAGGCTTTCTGCCGCAAGGGCGCAACACCCGAACCTACGTTCTGCAGGACAACGGCTCCTGGGTCCGCGGCAGGCACACTTTGCAGTTCGGATATCAATACCAGGGCGTCCGTATCAGGAGCTATGATTACTTCGGCACGATCCCGACCTACAATGTGGGAATCGATTCAGCAAACCAGCAGCAGAACCTGCTCGGTTTTTCGGATTTCACGCGGATCGGCGCCTCAGACCTCGACAGCGCGAATCTGCTTGTGGCGACGCTGGCCGGGTTGCTTGATAACGACAACGTCGTTTACAACATCAACACCCGAACGTCGGGCTTCATTCCTGGTGCTCCGTGGGTACGCAACTTCACCTTCGACAATCACGCGTTTTACGGAGAGGACAAGTGGAAGCCCAGGAAGAACCTGACACTGACGCTGGGAGTGCGCTGGGATTACTTCACGCCGGTAGATGAGACCCATGCGCTCGAGTTGCAGCCGGTGATCACCAACAACAACCCGATCGGCACGCTGCTGTCGCCAAATGCCACGCTGGATTTCTCTGGGAACTCCGTCGGCCGGCCGTTCTACTCCAAGGACCTGAACAATTTTGGACCGAATGCCGGATTCGCGTGGGACGTCTTCGGGAATGGAAAGACCTCAATCCGCGCCGGCTACTCCATTCATTACGTGAACGACCAGATTATCGAGGTGTCCGACGGTTTCACCAACACGAACCCCGGCCTGCAGGCGTTTCCTGCCAACTTCAACCTCAGTGGGACCGTTTCAAAGCCGCCGGCCATACCTGTGCCGCAGTTCAAAGTTCCGCTCAGCTTCGCCGACAACTACGCACTCGATCCTACCGTGTATTTCACGCTGATGGATCCGCACCTCCGCACGCCTTACGACCAGCAATTCGCCTTGTCCATCAATTGTCGAGGCGCGCTACGTCGGCAGCCACGCGATCAAGCTTCTGCGTGGATTCGACGCCAACCAGACCATCATCCGTCAGAACGGGTTTTTGGCTGACTTTCTAAAGGCGCTGCAGAACGCCAGCCTGTCGGAGGCGGCAGCCGGGAATTACAATCCCGCCTATAACTCACGCATCGCCGGCAGCCAGCCGTTGAACGTATTTAACCAACTGGTGGGGGGCGGCTTGCTGTCAGATCCGACGGTGCGCACGCTCATCAAGAACGGCGAGGTGGCCGAACTCGCCTACGAATACCAAGTATTCCAGCTTAACGGAGCCGTCAATTTCTTCCCGAACCCGAACGCGCTCAGCGCGGTCTTTTTGACCAACTTCAGCAGCTCGCGCTACGACTCGCTCCAACTTGAAGCGCGGCGGCGTTTTCAAAACGGGCTGGAA
>QHXU01000322.1:0-1123 GCA_003223065.1 Acidobacteriota bacterium
AGGCCTTGAAAGACGCGGTTATCCCATCCAGGAAAAAATAGAAGCGGCCCGCATGCCACCGAACATCGTCTTCGGCTCCGCCGTCGCCTTAACCTGAACGGCCAGAGCCGAAGCCCATGCCGGGCGAGCCGCCGAAGATTTCGGGTACACAGGGTCACCAAGTCCGATAGTTCCCACGCGGCACGAGACGCCGGCGGGAACGTACGGAGGAAAGTTGAAGGGGATTTATAAGATTTCTGGGGACTCCCTGACGGTTTGCTACGACCTGACCGGCACTCAATACCCGAAGTCTTTCGACGCCGGCCCGGGGTCCCGACGCGTGCTGTATCAATTCCAACGGGAGCGACACTGAGGAGCGAGCGCCGTTGTTGCCGCTCGGGCTGTCGCGACGCTGGCCCGCGCATATGTATGTTCGGAATCTACGGACAACGGAAAGAGGAGGAATTCGTCCGATGAATCGCCTGTCTGTCTTGTGCGGAGCTCTTCTTGGCGGTGCCTTGATCGCACCGGCACAACAGGGTCTGACTCTCCAGGTTCAGCTCCACACGGGATCTGGAGCCGTTGACGCGACTCACAAGATATTTGTCGCGCTCTGGGACTCAGCTGATTTCAATGGCGCGCCGCCGACCTGTCGCGTGCCCAAGCCATGCTCGCCGATGCCGCCACCATGTTCCTCAAAGGAACCCCGGCCTTAGTGCGAGACGAAACGGAAGCAAGCCACACTGCGTAGTGCGTTCGTCAAACGAACGGCCGAGCCGCCACGCGCTTCGAAACGCTTCTACTGCGAAAAACAATTTAAAAACAAGACAATGGCCAAGGGGATGTTGCTCGTGCAAGGGCCGCGACAGATTCTGTGCCTCCTGACGACCAGCTCCTACTCCCGCCGGCAAGCAGTATGAACAATGGCGCAAGCCGAAGATGGCCGCGTCGCAGAGAAGCTGCTACTCAAAAAGTCTTGACGAAGTCATTCTGGAAAGTGCGGAACCTCCCACGCGTATCGGGGAACTTGAGGTTATTTTGAACGAACGCGGAGTTCTGACACCATCACCCCGACCATGTACCCGTCCTCGTCCGGCTCGCACCGGCAGACTTGGCCGAGCATCAGCATTTCTTGCGCTTCCAC
>QHXU01000322.1:1150-10231 GCA_003223065.1 Acidobacteriota bacterium
GGCACTGGCACGTTCACGCGCAATCCACTGCTGGACATATCGCTGCCACGCCCGGAGATCACCGGCTCGCCCAACATTCTCAATACGGTCAGCTTCACCGGTGAATCTGTACCAAGGCGCGATTCTCTGCGTCGGTCCACTACATACGCTATCGGCAAAACGACGGAGAATCTACAATGGGACGGGCGTTGGAGGGCTTGAATTGAAAGTGATTTCATTTTAGGAGGCCCGAAACATTAATTTTGGCCGCACTGATCTCCGGGACCTGACGGTCACAAAATGGAGCACACCCTTGGGTTGGCTCAATCGTAATCCAGGGTAAGCGCAACAGGAGTATCGGATCCGGCTATGACCCACCTGTTTAATGCTTCAGCTAAGCTCTCAAGGCCCAGCGGCTTGGTCAGGAAGTCATCCATCCCGGCAACAAGCACCGCTCGCGATCACTTGCCATCGCCCCCGGCTTGGCCGGGCCTGAGATGAAACCGGCCATGGGCAGAAGCCCGGTGGCAGCCTGAAAGGCCACCCCACACGAAAATCGACCATGAGTTCGGTGTATACTCATGCCAGCCGGGGCCCGCTCCGGAACCCGGAGTAATTACCTGGGGTGCCCATGAAGATGCTCATGAGCGCCGTTGTACTTTTGGCCTTCTTTTAGCGCTATGGGGAAAATCGCAAAGGCGCAACCGCCGGGCTCTCTGAATTTCATGGACCTGAAGAACTTTGCGAGAGTCACGGCAACGCGACGATCCTAATGATCCGCGGCAGATTCAATTTGCGTTGAAATCTTACTGGTAGAGGTGCAGCATGCGAACTTTTGTCATCGCGCTGTTCAGTGCGCTAGCGGCCATTGCACAAACCGATACCGGAGCGATTTTAGGCGTCGTGACTGATCGTAGCGGGGCGGTGGTTCCGGGCGCAAGCGTGAAGATCGTCGAGGAGTCGACTAATTCACGGACTGAACTGCAGACCAACGGTTCGGGATTCTATTCAGCGCCCGCCTTACGTCCCGGACGCTACCAGGTTACGGTCATGAAAGAAGGCTTCCGCCTGCAGCGCAGTCAGCCGTTCGATTTGCGCGTGCAAGAGCGTGCCGAAATTGATTTCCAACTGGAATTAGGACCGACGAGCTCGGAAATCACCGTACTCGCGCGTGCGCCTCTGCTTGAATCGGAAACTTCGTCGCTTGGGCAAGTGATCGAGGAGAAAGACATCACAGATCTTCCGCTCAACGGCCGAAATTTCATCCAGCTTGCAATTCTCGGAGCCGGGACGCTGCCGTCCACGCGGGCCGCTGAGCGCGATTCGTTTATCTCCAACGGGGCACGCTCCGTGCAGAACAGCTATCTGCTCGATGGCGTTGACAATCGCAACCGGATTATGGGCTTCGACAAAAGTTCGGCGCAGATCGTCCAGCCTGTGATCGACGCGATCCAGGAGTTCAAGGTTCAGACCTCGACGTTCTCGGCTGAATTCGGCCAGGCGGCGGGCGGCGTGGTGAACGTCACCATGAAATCGGGAACCAACAGCCTGCATGGAAGCCTGTTCGAGTTCCTGCGAAACTCCGATCTCGATGCAACACCGTACTTCCAGCCGGCGGGCGGCAAGCCAGCGTTCATCCAGAATCAATTCGGAGCGACCATTGGCGGCAAGATCATCAAGGATCGGACGTTCTTTTTTGGAAGCTGGCAAAGCTCGCGCGAAGTAAATGCGGCGCCACAGATCGGATCTGTTCCGACGGTCACCAGCGCGGAAGGAATTTTTTCCGGAACAATCACGAACCCATCAACCCACGCCCCGTTTCCCAACAACACCATTCCAATGAGCCAGTGGGACAGAGTCGCCACCGCGCTCATGCCGTTGTTTCCCCAGGCCAGGCTTCCCGGCACAGTGCGAAACTTTTTCTACAACCCGAAGGAACGAATCAGCAGCGACGAATACAGCATCCGCGTAGATCATCACATCAGCGCGAAGGACTACATGTTCGCCCGCATCTCCGAGGGTTTCGGAGAGAATCACCTGCCCACTACGCTGCCGAATCCCGCCAACCAGCAAGGCTTCATCGACCTGACGGCGCGCCAAATCATCTTCAGCGAGACGCACACGCTGCCGCCCGACAAAGTGAATGAGTTCCGTTTGGGATTTGTTTACAGCTTCAACAATGAAGATGTGTTGGGCCCGCGCCTGTTCGATCAATACGGCATCAGCGCACTGGACTCGCCGCAGATCAGGCGGTTGCCGGTTTTCGCGATCACAGGCCTGAGTTCGCTCGGAACCACCGGCCCCGGCACGATCCCCATTGCGGCCACCGGTAGCGGCAATTTTCCGAGCCGGAAGTCTGGAAAAATCTGGCAGCTACTCGACAATTTCTCGTGGGTGCGCGATCGCCACACCATCAAATTCGGAGCCGACCTGCAGCGCGTGACGATGTTCGTGTATGCCACCAATGCGGCGCGACCCACGTTCAACTTCAATGGGACGTACACAGGCAGCGGGCTCGGCGATTTTCTCCTGGGCTATATCAACAGCACTGCTACATCCGAGCTGCAGACTGACACCATCCAGCAGCACGTGTACAACGGTTACCTCCAAGACGACTGGAAGGCCACCAACACCCTGACCTTGAACTTCGGCCTGCGCTATGAATTGCCCACGCCGTTCGTCGAGGAACACGACCGTGAATCGAATTTCGTGCTGGACAGCGGGCCGTGCTATCTGCATCTCATAACCGTGGCGCAACGCGGCTTGTGCGGCTTGCCTCGCGCGCTTACGCGTACCGACTACAACAACTTCGCGCCCCGGCTCGGCCTCGCATGGCAGGCGACAGCCAAGACCGTGGTTCGCAGCGGATTCGGAGTCTTTTACGGGCGCGATGAAGACCTGGGCATCCAGCGCCGCCTTCCGAACAACCCGCCGTTCATCATCAGCTCGGCGTTCGCGGGAGACCAGACTAACCCGGCATTCTTTCTGCAAAATGGATTCCCGCCAAACGCGCTGAATCTGGCCGGCGGCGGAATTCCCAACGTCAACAACTTTCCGTTCAATTTTCCGACACCTTACGTCATTCAATGGAACATGAACGTGGAGCGCGAGCTGCCGGGTAGTTTGCTTGCGCAAGTTGGGTACACCGGGGCAGAAGCGAAAAAGCTGCCGGGCGTCATAGCCGAGAACCAGCCGTTCCCGGGCACGGGCAACGTGAATGCGCGGCGGCCATACCAGGGCTACGCCAATATCCAAAGCTACAATCCATACATCAACTCCACCTATAACGCGCTGCTCGCCAAGCTGGAACGCCGTTTCACTAAGGGCATGACGCTGCTCGCGTCGTACACGTACGGCCACTCGATCGACGGCGGCGGAAATCAGAACGACAGCAACGATCCCGGTCCGCAGAACGCTCGCGACCTGGCAGCACAAAAGGGGTCGTCAAATTTCGACCTACGCCATCGATTCGTATTTAGCGGACTTTACCAGGTGCCATCCCCACATTCAAGCGCCTTCCTCTCGGCCTTGGCGCGGAACTGGCAGCTGTCAGGGATCTTCTCGGCACAAACAGGCCAGCCGTTCACGGTCACCAGCAGCACCGACCCAACCGGAACAAACACCACCGCGCGCCCCAACCGTGTGCGCGAAGGGTCGCTGCCACCTGATCAGCGCGATCCGACACACTGGTTCGACACGACGGCGTTCGTCGCGCCCATTTGTCCATGCTTCGGAAATTCGGGCCGCAATATTCTGCGCGCACCGGGACTGGTGAACGCGGATCTCGGGCTCAGCCGCGATTTCGTGTTTCACGAGCGATTCCGTTTGCACTTCCGTTGCGAAGCGTTCAACCTGGCGAATCATCCGAACTTCGGACTACCGGCCATGGCGATCGGTTCGCCGGGAGTTGGAATCATCGGTTCCGTGGTCACGCCGGAGCGTCAGATACAGTTCGCGATGAAGCTGCACTTCTGAGAGCCGACACGCTCACCGTCCTTGGGAGGACTATCGATATTAATATGCGCTGGTTCCCTATCGGCGCTGTTGATCATCGGCGTGGCCGTTTTCTCGACTCGCCCACGTCCCGCCGTTTCCGCTTCGGCTCCCTTCGAACAGAGTTCCGCACAACTGCCGCAAGGTGGCGCGGGTTTGATTCCCGTCCGCTTCATCATTTCGTTCAATTTCGATTAGAGCGGCGAACCACTTGCGAGGCTGGTGGCGAAGCGCTGGTTCCAGATCTGTTGTTGGGGACGGTTGCGGCTGTGATCGGTGCCTGGCGGATAGAGCGCGTCGTAGTTGCTTTACCATTCGAAAGCTACCTTAGGTTTGAGATCCGTTCCTTAGACATGCCGCGGTTCGTTCAATAAGAGGGCTATCGGCCATGGACTGGAAACCTGCTTGCTTCGTCTGTTTCGCTACTTTCCTCTTCGCTCAAGTCGAGAGCGGTACGATTGTCGGGACCGTGATTGATCAGGCGGGCGCGGTTGTCCCCAACGCCAAGATCACTCTCACCAACGATGCGACTAAGTTCACGCGCATCGCAAACACGAATGCGAACGGGCAATATGTTGCCTACTCCATCCCCACCGGCAGCTATACCATTACCGCGGAAGCCGTCGGTTTTCAGAAGCTGGTTCGCGCGGGTGTCGAGTTGACGGCGGCGGATACTATAACCGCCGAAATGAAATTGTCAGTCGGCAGCGTGCAGGAGTCGGTCGAAGTGCGGGCCGAGGCGCCCCTGGTACAGGACCAGACCGCTGTCATCTCTTCATTGGTGACGAACCAGCAGATCGTGGAAATGCCGCTCAACGGCCGCACGTTCACCTCTTTACTGCTGCTCTCACCCGGAACGTATGCTGGATCGAGTAGCAACCTCACAACCTCGCCTTATGCGATCCGCGGCAGCACAAACTACAGCGTCAATGGATCGAGCCCGCAAAATAACAGCTATCTCATCGATGGCGTTGTCAACCGCAATCTGTGGTTGAGCACCTTGATCATGGTGCCCACAGTGGATTCGATTCAGGAATTCCGGGTACTGACGAGCAACTATTCCGCCGAATATGGCGCAGCTGCCGGAGCAATCACGGTCGTCCAGACCAAATCCGGCACCAACGCGTTTCACGGCAGCGCCTACGAGTTTCTGCGTAACGACAAACTCGACGCCAACACGTTTTTCAACAATCGGATCGGGGCTCCGAAGCCAGCGTTCCGCCGGAATGAGTACGGCGCGACGAATGGCGGGCCGATTCGGCATGATAAGACGTTCTTTTTCGTCGACTACCAGGGGCTGCGTATCCGGCAGCCGCAAACCATCACATCAACCATCGCCACTGTTGATCAACGAAATATGGTGATGGCTGGCGACTTCGGCAAGCTCGACCGTGCCATCTTTGACCCGCTTACAGGTCACCCTGGTTCAAACGGCGCCATGATACGAGACCAGTTCGCCGCCAATAAAATTCCCTTACACCGACTCGATCCCGCAGCCATTCGGCTCATCCAACTGCTCCCTCCGCCCACGTCCAGCGCGGCCACGCGAAACTTCATATTCAACCCAACCATCGCTCAGCGCACGGATCAGTTCGATACTCGGCTCGACCAGAACCTTGGCGCTTCGGACCGCTTGTTTTTCAAGTACAGCTATGACAATACCGATCAGACTGTCCCTGGGCTCCTGCCGTCACCCTCCAGCGCGGGACTTACAATCGGACCGTATCTCTCCGCCGACGGGAATGCCACGGCGACTGGAGTGCCGCTCGTAAATCAATCCGGCACTCTGAATTACACAAAGCTGATTGGCCCTAATATCGTGAACGAAGCGCGTGCCGGCGTGGTGCGATGGAACGAGTACATCAACCCGCTGGGTAACTCACTCGACACAGCCACCAAGCTCGGTGTTCCGGGTATTAACATCAACAACAAATCGGGCGGTCTGCCTGCCTTTACGATCACTGGATTTCAGGTGATTGGCGATAATTCCACCTTCCCTGAGAACAGCCAGACCACATCGTTCGATTACGAGGACGTGCTCACCATAGTTCGCGGCGCGCACACGCTCAAATTCGGCGGCCTCTTTGTTCGAAACCGCTTCGATGGTTTTTCTGCGTTTCCAACTCGCGGCCAATACGACTTCAACGGCCAATTCACGCGGCAGATCGGCGCTAGTGGATCACAATCCGCACTGGCGGACTTCGCCCTCGGCGCTCCTGATTCCGTAACCCGCAACGTCCTTGTGGGCACATTCGGCATGCGTTACTGGAATCTGGGCACGTTTGCCGACGACTCTTGGCGCGTAACCAACCGGCTGACATGGAACTTCGGACTGCGTTACGAGATCTTCGCTCCGCCGTATGAAGTTTACAATCGCTGGTCGAATTTCGACGTCCGCACCGGCCAGTTGGTCATTGCGGGGCGCAACGGCAATGGTAGACGCCTGCGCAACTTCGATCTCGGAGATTTCGCGCCACGAATGGGAATCACGTACGCGCTCACATCCGACCGCAAAACCGTGCTGCGTAGTGGATTCGGCGTGTCCTATGTGGAGGCGGGCCAAGGTGGCGGCCAGCTCTACAAGAATCTGCCATTCTTTTTCAGCCAGGTAGTTTCCACCGATCAGAACGGAGCGCCGCCGCTCATCATCAGCAACGGCCTTCCCACCCCGGTTGCGCCGGACCCGAATGACACAGCCGCTATCTCATCGGGTAACCCCAACGCCTGGGATTTCAATTTGAAATCAGCGCGCATGATCCAATGGAGCATCGGCATCCAGCGCGAGTTGGTGAACAACGTGCTTCTCGATATCTCTTACGTCGGCACTCGCGGGAATCACCTGATCGGCAACATCAACATCAACCAATCGTTTCCGGGGCCCGGTGCCCAGGGCCCGCGACGTCCTTATTTCACGTTGAATCCTCTCGTGACTAACGTGACGCTTCGAACCAACTACGGCGACTCGGACTATCACTCATTGCAGGTCCGTGTCGAAAAGCGGTACTCGCTGGGGCTGACCGGCACGCTCGCTTATACATATTCCAAGTATCTGGCTGACATCGGCAATATCAACGGCGGCGGAAACGGGCCGCCTCAGGACGCGCGTTGCGTGCGTTGCGAGTGGGGTCCGATGCCGGAGGACCGCCATCACGTCCTGGTAGTCAATCATGTTTACGAACTTCCTTTGGGGCCCGGTCGTCAGTACTTGAATCACGGGTTTTTGGGCCAGATCGCGGGCAACTGGAACGTTTCCGGGATCTGGTCTGTTGAGTCCGGAGATCATTTCACACCTAACCTTGCCGCGGCTGTATCGAATTCCGCCGGCGGCGGAGGCGACCGTCCGGACCGTCTGCTCGACGGTAATCTGCCTTCAGCCCAACGCTCCATCGATCACTGGTTCGACATCGCGACATTCACCTCACCGCTGCAATTTCACTTTGGCAACGCCGGGCGGGGCATCCTGGTGGGTCCGCGATACTTCAACGTCGACCTGGGCGTCCATCGCAACTTCCGGATCACCGAGCGATGGAATCTGAGCTACCGTTGGGAAATGTTTAATTCGCTGAATCACCCCAATTTCAGCGACCCAAACGCAGCCATCGGCAACGCCCAAGCCGGGCAGATCAGCGCTACAGCACCCGCACGAATTATGCAGATGGCGCTGAAACTGACCTTTTGAGATGATTCGACGATGCCTTCAATAACGCGGAAGCAGTTCCTGAACATCGCCGCCGCTGGTCTGTCAGCGCGCGCCGCGAGTGCGTTCCAAGCCGGCGCGCCGAACCATCCGAAGAACGTACTGCTCCTCATGTCGGATCAGCACCGCCGCGATGCAATTGGCATGGCCGGTGATCCTGTCGCGCGCACCCCCAATCTGGATTCGCTGTCACGGTCCGGAATTCGATTCACCAGCGCCTATTGCAGCAATCCGGTCTGCACGCCTTCGCGGGCGTCCTTGCTCACCGGACTGTACACACACAATCATCAGGCCTGGAGCAACACCACTCCTTGGCCGTTCGAGCACAAAACGATCGCCCATTATTTCGGGCGCGCTGGCTACATGACCGCGCTTATCGGGAAGATGCATTTCGTGGATGCGCAAACGCACGGCTTCGATTATCGGCTCGATTTCAATGACTGGTATCAGTACCTCGGCCCCAAGACCAAGCTTTACGCCGACGAACTGAGCCGCGCGAATTCGGGATCGGGGATGCCGCAAATCGACGAGCTGTGGCGCGATTACGGGGACCCATGGAAAGGTGCCCGCGACTTGGACGATCGCGAAGGTCCTGTCGCCGTTGGCCGCGCCTCAAAGATCGCTGAGCAGGATCACTTCGAGAGCTTCGTCGCCCGCGAAACAGTTCGCTTCTTGAAGAATCATGGCAAGCGCCAGCGGTTCTTCCTGATCGGCTCTTTTCTCAAGCCGCACGACCCATTCATGCCCGCCGAGCGCTTCGCCCGTATATTCCGGCCCGAAGACATGCGTTTGCCGGACACCTGGGGAAAAGTTGATCTCACCCGTGTTCCCCAGGAAGTTGCGCAAACGATCCAGCGCAACGCACCCACGCCGGAATTGCACAGCGAGGAACAGGCGAAGAAGCGAATGGCTTTTTATTACGCTAGTCTTGCGCAGATGGACGACGCGCTGGGTAAGGTGCTGGCGGCGCTGCGCGAGTTCGAGCTCGAAAAAGGCACCATTGTGCTGTACACGTCCGATCATGGCGAGATGCTCGGTGACCATGGCATGTGGCAGAAGTTCGAGTTTTATGAACCGTCCTGCGGCGTCCCGCTCGTGTTCCGCGTGCCTGGCATGACAGCGGCCAGCGCAGTCTGTTCGATGCCGCTGAGCCAGGTTCAGGTCCTGCCGACGCTCGCCGAGCTGTGCAATGTGCCGGTCGGTTCGCGCATCGACGGCCGGAGCTTCGTCGCGCAACTCCGGCAGCCGGCCGATGTCCGGGACAATCCTGTTTTTGCCGAATTTGCGCTGCAGACGCCAAGGGCCAAGTACATGCTGCGCCACGGTGATTACAAGTACACGTATTGGGCCCACGATATGCCCGAGCTATACAACCTGCGAGACGATCCGAAAGAGATGCGAAACCTGGCGCT
>QHXU01000323.1 GCA_003223065.1 Acidobacteriota bacterium
AGCCGCATCGTTGAAACAGGGCACTCCATGCCGGTGCGCCACTCGAATCCAATCCTCGCGGCCGATCTTGCCTTGTTCCGCGGCATTGAAGAAGAGGGTCATGACCGTGCGATCGCTGAAAGCCGCCTCGTACTCTTCAAGGGTCTCAACCTCGACGAAGCGGATGCCGCAGTTTCGCAGGGCGTGGTCGTAACCATAGCGATGCGCCTTCTGAACCAGCACGTCGTTCCTGAGGCCTGCCAATTCAGTGGGGATGTTGTGAACAGCGCCCTTGTTCCCGACGCTCATGCAAGCCGCCGTGCCGAGTGTGAGCGCTGAGGCTGCGCCCGCGGTCACCATGGCGGCTTCGCAACGAAGCTGGCGGGCGAGGTATTCGCCGGCCGCCTTCTGCAACTCCAACAACCGCACTGGATGCTTCGCCGCACGCGCGACAGCCGCTTGTACGGAAGGGGGCATCGTGGATGCTGTAAGCGCCGTATACGTGCCCGCGGCATTGATGATTTTGGCCACGCCGAGCTTGTCGTAATAATCTTCGCCCTCGGCCGTGTTCCGCGCGTGGGCCGCCTGGACAGGGCGGCTGGCGAAGCCACAGGCCGCCAGAAAACAGTTGGTCCATCCCATAAAATTTCGTCGGGTGCGAAAACCGTCCATAACGTCTCCTTCCCCTCCGGCTTCCGGTTTTATGCTAATAGCGTACAGCATACCGTTGCGAAAAGGAGAGACCATGAGTAACAGCAATCGACGCAGATTCTTAGGGAAAGGGCTCGCCGCTGGAGCTGCGACGGCCGCGGTCGCAGCCGCGCCGGCTTACGCACAGGAAAAGGCGACGAAGAAGGTGCTCTGGAGAGATGGCAAACGTCCCGAAAAGACGCCCTTGTTCAGCAGCACAGTCACGTATGGAAACCTGCTGTTCATCGCCGGAGTCGGCGCCCATTTCGAGGGAGACATCAAGGCCCACACCAAGCATGTGCTCGACTCGATCCAGAAGCAGCTCGAGGCGGCGGGATCGTCTATGGAAAAGGTGCTGAAGTGCAACGTGTACCTCAACGACCTCAAAGATTATGCGGCCATGAACGAAGTATTCCTTGGGCGCTTCGGCCCTGAGCCACCGGTACGCACGACCATCGCCGCGGCGGGCGGTATTCCAGGCAACTCGCTGGTGGAGATCGACGTCATCGCTTGTCTTTGAAGGCAAGCCTGGAGGCTTAACGCGCTGGTGTACACTGTCGAGTGTCGGCATCAATCACCCTAGTTTCCCTGAAAGTAGCGTTTTTGAAAGCCATGCGGATCGGTGCAGGTCTATTGGCCCTTGCGTGCGCGCTCGGTGCGCAACCCCGGTATGACATATTGCTCAAGAACGGCCACGTGATCGATCCGAAGAACGGGGTCAATCGCATCATGGACGTTGCGATTTCGGCCGGGAAAATCGCCCGAGTGGCGCAAGATATAGCCCCCCGGGACGCCGCGAAGACCGCCGATGTCGCCGGCCTGTATGTGACGCCGGGCCTCATCGACATCCATGTCCACGTCTTTCTGTGGCGTGAACCGGGTGGCGAAGGAGCACAAGCCGATGCCTTCTCCTTCCGTAGCGGCGTGACCACCATGGTAGACGCGGGTTCCTCCGGCTGGCGCACCTTCCCGGACTTCCGAAGCCGCATCATCAACCATGCCAAAACCCGCATTCTCGCCTTTCTCAACATCGTCGGCGCAGGCATGGGCACGGGCAAAGAGGATGATCCCGCCGAGATGGACGCGGAGGCCGCTGCGAAAACGGCAAAGGCCAATTCGGATGTCATCGTAGGTCTCAAGTCGGCCCACTACGCAGGGCCCGGATGGGAATCTGTGGACGCCGCGGTAAAGGCCGGCGAACTAACGGGCCTGCCCGTGATGGTCGATTTCGGACGCATCAACGCCACCCGCAATATCAACGCGTTGTTCCTGGACAAGCTGCGGCCGGGCGACATTTATACACATTGTTTCTCGGGGCACCGGGAAGAATTGCTGGATACGGGCAAGCTGAATCCGGCCATGGAGGCGGGCCGCAAGCGGGGGATCGTTTTTGATATCGGTCACGGGGCCGGGAGCTTCTATTGGTACGTTGCCGTTCCGGCGTACGAGGCGCATTTCTATCCGGATTCCATTTCCACCGACCTGCACATCAACAGCATGAATGCGGGCATGAAGGACATGACCAATGTCATGTCGAAACTCCTGAATCTCGGCTCACCGCTCGATGAGGTGATCCGGATGTCGACGTGGAATCCGGCAAGGGAGATCAAGCGGCCGGCGCTGGGAAGCCTTGACCCGGGCGCTGAGGCGGACGTCGCGGTGCTCCGGGTGGAGCGCGGGAACTTTGGGTTCGTGGATTCGGCCGGCGCAAGAAAATCCGGCAGTCAGTTGATCGTTTGCGAAATGACCCTGCGCGCGGGCAAGGTCGTATGGGACCTGAACGGGCGCGCGAGTGAGGATTGGAAGACTTTCCCTTACCAGAAACAATCATGGAAACATTGAATGGGACCATCGGACGCTGCGGCGCCGTTCGCGCAACGTTGATTGTGTTTGCAGTCACGTGTTGCTATGCCCAGGCCCAATACGACCTGCTGTTGCAAGGCGGGCATGTGATCGACGCCAAGAATAAGATCAGCGCAACGCGGGACGTTGCGATTCGTGACGGCAAGATTGCGGCGGTGGAGGCGCGCATCGATCCCGCGCAGGCGCTCAAGGTCGTGAACTTGCGCGGGCTCTACGTCACGCCGGGCCTGGTGGACATTCACGTGCACGTTTACGCCGGCACGGGCGAACGCGGTTCCTACGCCGGGGATAACAGCGTATATCCGGACGGATTCACGTTCCGGGCCGGAGTGACCACTGTGGCAGATGCGGGCAGCTCCGGCTGGCGCAACTTCGACGACTTCAAGCAACACGTGATCGACCGCTCGAAGACGCGCGTGCTCGCGTTCCTAAACATAGTCGGGCACGGCATGCGCGGACCGAAGTACGAGAACGACCTCTCCGACATGGAAGCGAAGCCGGCGGCGGAGATGGCGCTACGGCATAAGGGACTCATCATAGGCATCAAAACGGCGCACTATGCAGGGCCCGAGTGGACGCCGGTGGAGCATGCAGTGGAGGCGGGGACGCTCGCCGATATTCCGGTAATGGTCGATTTCGGGACGAACCATAAGGAGCGGCCCTTGAGCGAACTTGTCACCAAGAAGTTGCGGCCCGGTGACATTTACACGCACGAGTATTCCGGTCTCAGGAACGAACAGGACAAATCGGGACACGTGAATCCGGCACTCTTCGAGGCGAGAAAGCGCGGGGTCATCTTCGATGTCGGCCACGGGGGCGGCAGCTTTGCCTGGCGGATCGCTGTCCCGGCGATCAAAGAAGGCTTTCTGCCGGACTCCATCTCCACAGACCTGCACATTGGCAGCATGAACAGCGGCCTGAAGGACATGCTCAACGTGATGAGCAAGTTCCTGGTCATGGGTCTCGCCCTGGATGATGTGGTGGCACGGTCCACCTGGAATCCCGCACGCGAAATCCACCATGAGGAGCTCGGAAACCTTTCAGTCGGCGCTCCCGCTGATGTCTCGGTCCTCAGGCTGGAACGAGGCGAGTTCGGGTTCGCTGACATCTACGGTGCGCGATTGCGGGGCGACCGCCGTCTCACATGTGAGTTGACGCTCCGCGACGGGAAAGTGGTTTACGATCTCAACGCTATCACGCGTCCGGATTGGGACACGCTGCCGCGCGACTATAGGCAGACGGGCGACGCGCGTTGGGATGCAATCAATCCGCCGCCGGCCAGGCGCCCCTGAGACCTTGAGCTATTTCTTTCCCAGTCTCTGCTGAAGGTAGTCCTGATATTGCTTCTTGAGTGCTGGATCGGCGGGAGTGGGGTAAATTTCGCTCGATTTGTACCTGCCCGTCTTGAGCATCATCTGTGTCCATTCGTCATGGATGTGAATTTCTTCCGCGTTCTTCACAATCTGTTCCACGAGGTGCGGTGGAATGAAGTAGAGACCCTCACGATCGCCGAACACGACATCGCCCGGCATCACGGTCGCTGCGCCAATCCGGATAGGCACGTTGATGCCGGTGAGCATCACCTGGCCAATGGGTGTCGGATGGACGCTGCGGAAATAGGCCGACATCTGGATCGGATAGATTCCCTCGAGGTCGCGGATGCTGCCGTCAATCACCATGCCGGTCTTGGTGGCCTGATAAACATACGTGGCCAGATTGTCGCCGACGAAAGTCCCGCCCTCCTCCTTCCCGAACAGGTCCACAACGATCACGTCGCCGGTCTCGAGCATGTCGATGACACGCTGGTTGTTGTTGCGCTTGCCTAATGCCTTGGCCTTGCCCTCCATCACCTCGTTCACATCCGGACGTTGCGGCATGAATTGAGCAGTCACCGCGCGTCCGATCAGCTTCCTCTCCGGATGCAGGACTATGAAGTGGCCCTCATACTGGTTCGGATAGCCGACATGCGAGAGAATCGTCCATACTTCTTCCGCGCTCATGGTCTGGAACTTTTCAAGCAGTGCATCGGGCACCTTGGGCCGGCCATCTGGAAAACGTTCAAACGGGTTCTTCGACGTGTACTCGATCATTTGGTCTCTGGTGAACGTGAAAACCTGCCCTTGCGCGGCACTTGCCGCAAGCAGAGTGGTGATCCAGAGGATTGTGGGTCGCATAGCTTTCTCCATAACTCGCGTACAACTTATCATGAATCGCGCTTTCTCAAGGTTTACAATAAGCCCAGCAGGAGGGTGTATGAAACGGAGAAGATTCCTGATGTCGGGCATGGCGGCTGCCGCTGCGCCGTTCTGGGCTGAGGAGACGCTCGAAGCCATGATGCAGCACACCAACACGGCTTCGCGTCCGAGCGAACTGAAGATCACGGATCTGCGCGTCGCCACGGTGGCGCGCGCTCCGATGACCTGCCCTGTGATTCGAATAGACACCAACCAGGGAATCTACGGCCTTGGGGAGGTGCGCGACGGAGCCTCGAAGTACTACGCTTTGCTGCTCAACCGCATCCTCGGCGAGAACCCCTGCGACGTGGACAGGATTTTCCGCAAGATCAAACAGTTCGGATTTCACGCGCGGCAGGGCGGCGGGGTTTGCGCAATTGAGATGGCGCTGTGGGACCTGGCGGGCAAGGCTCACAATGTACCGGTCTACCAGATGCTCGGCGGTAAGTTTCGTGACCGAATTCGCTGCTACGCTGACACTACCGAATCGGACGATCCCAAGATCTACGGCGAGCGGCTGCGCAAACGGAAGGAACAGGGCTTCACATGGCTGAAGATGGACCTGGGCATCGATCTCGTTAAAAATGTGCCCGGTACCCTGACCTACCCGGCCGGTGAGGACCTGGCCGGAGGCTCGCGCAAAGAGCACATGTTCACTGGCATCGAAATCACTCATAAGGGTGCGGAGCTGATGGCCGACTTCGTCGGCACGGTTCGCGAAATGGTCGGGTGGGAGATTCCGCTTGCCATGGACCATTTCGGGCATATCAGCGTGCATTCCTGCATACGGCTCGCGAAGTCGCTGGAAAAGTATAACCCGGCGTGGCTGGAGGACATGGTTCCCTGGCAGCGCACGGACCTGCTGAAGGAGATCAAGGAGCACATCGATGTTCCGCTGCTGACGGGCGAGGACATCTATCTAAAGGAGGGCTTTCTCGAGCTTTGCAAGAATCATGCAGTCGACCTGATTCATCCGGACCTGGCGACCTCGGGCGGGATTCTAGAAACCAAGAAGATCGGCGATATGGCGCAGGAGTACGGCGTCGGGATGTGCATGCACTTTGCGGGCACGCCGGTCTCCTGCATGGCAAACGTGCATTGCGCGGCGGCTACCGAAAACTTTTTGGTGCTAGAGAACCATTCGGTGGATGTGCCGTGGTGGAACGATCTGGTTGAAGGTGTTGAAAAGCCGATCGTCAGCAAGGGATTCATCAAAGTTCCTGAGAAACCGGGACTCGGAATCACGCTCAACGATGAAGCGATGAAGCAACACCTGTTGGAGCCAGGCTACTTTGAGCCGACGCCGCAGTGGGACAAGGACAGCTACCGGATCAACGACCGCCTGTTCTCGTAATTAGTGGCGATTGACGCTGCTCGTGCTGGATCATGCGTCCGGCGCCTTGCTCTGCGTCGTTAGTTCCTCTCGGAGCGAACCTGGATAGGCGGTCTGCCGTTCGCGGCCGAGAATATGATCCAGATGATGCTGCATGTGGAGCAGATAGTCGTCGATCAGGAACTCCAGCGAAACCGGATCAGCATCGCCGACCTTGCAATGTGCCGATAACCGTTCGTTGGGAATACGTTCTATAACTCGGGCGAGAGCGTCGTTCGACCGCACCCAAAGCTCGACCAAATCGGCCCAGGGGGCATCCGCGTAGCCGCCAAGCTCCACCCATCCGCGTCCATCATAGGTCGGGCCCGTGAAATTTCGATTGAGAACGGCAACAATGAACCGCATGCGATTATTCGTTGCCGAGTCGATCAGGTGGCCCAGTTCCTGTTTCCGAGACCAACCCTCGCCACCTCCGGGACGAGCAGCAGCTTCGCGTTCCGGGACGGCCCGCAGCTTCGCTCCCTCCTCTTGAACTGTCTCTTTCAAACGCTGACCGGGGGTTTGTGCCATGTTCTTCATTTTCCTACGAGACTTCTCGGATCCCGCTAGTGCTCACTTGGATAGGACCGGGGTCCGCGCGCCGGCTACTGCTTAATCACCGTACCGTCGCGTTTGCGTATTTCACCCCACCCTCCGTTGAGGCGCTGGCGTTCACCGCTCTCACCTGTGCCGAAGGGGTAGCGCGCCGCGGCTTTCTCGTCGACCTCGACGCCCCAACCGGGCGCCTCGTGGATATACAGGTAGCCATCTTTCATCACCGGACAACCGCGGAAGATTTCCTGAGCCGCCTCATTGAAAGGCGAATACTCCTGGATGCCGAAGTTGTAGCTGACCAGGTCGAGCGTGACGTTGGCGGCGTGGCCAACGGGGGAAACATCGGCGGGGCCGTGCCAGGCCGTGCGCACGCCGAACGTCTCGGCAAGCGTGGCGATCTTGCGGGAGGGCGTGAAGCCCCCGGCTTGCGACAGGTGCACGCGGATGTAATCGATGAGACGATTCGAGATCAGAGGGATCCATTCGTGGGGGCTGTTAAACAGCTCGCCCATGGCGAGAGGCGTCGCGCATTGTGAGCGGATCTGGCGGAAGTAGTCGATGTCCTCAGGCGAAAGAGGATCTTCGAGGAAGAACATGTGGAAGCGCTCCGCATCCTTGCAGAACTGGACTGCCTGGTTGGGAGAGACGCGCTCATGCATGTCGTGCAACAGTTCGACCTCCTCGCCCAGCTTTTCGCGGCACACTTCAAAAAGTTTGAGGGTGCGGCGAAGATAGGCCGCCGGCTCAAAGACGGATCCGGAATGCAGCGCGGGGGCGCGGTTCCCTGCCGCTGCGCCGCCGTAGGCGGCCTGTCCCGGCACGCCCACCTGCACACGGACGTGACGGAAGCCTTGCGACGTCCAGTGGCGCGCGCTATCGAGAACCTGCGGGTAATCGGCGCCGGAAGCGTGGCCGTAGCAATCGACGGCTTCGCGGCACTTGCCGCCGGCGAGCTGATAGACAGGCATCCCGGCCTGGCGGGCCTTGATGTCCCATAGCGCCTGGTCGACGCCGCTGATGGCGTTGTTGAGCACGGGGCCGTTCCGCCAGTAGGAACTGTCGTAGCAGGATTGCCAGATGTCCTCGATGCGGTCGGTGGTCTTCCCCGCGAGAAACGGCTTCAGGTACTTCTCGACGGCGGGCTTGACCAGGTCCGCGCGCTGCGTGAACGTGGCGCAGCCGTAACCGTAGAGCCCATCCTGATCGGTAGTGATCTTGACGACCGTGAGACGCACGCCCTGCGGCTGCGTTTCGATAACACTGATGTCGCGGATGCGCGGCGCAGGCATGCCGCGCGTGGCTTGCTCGGCCTGTGCCATCGCGGCCAAGCAACGAGGCAAGGCGAGCGGAAGCGCTCCCGCCGCCCCGGCGGCTTTCAGTATGTCGCGGCGTCTTATGGCTGCCATAAGGTGCCGGGGATGGGTCCGCGCTCGGAGTACCCAGTTAGCAAGAAAATAGGGAGCCCCGCCAGAAGGACGAAGCTGAATCCACGACAGGTGAATCTTTTCTGCATACGCCCCTCCTACAATTGGCGTTGCCGGCTTTGGCGGAAAGTTTATCACGGGCAGCCAGACGCCGCTTGGATGCTAAGAAGACTGCCACGCTGAGTCAGGAGTTACATCAGGAGATGTCGCGTGAGTGAAGTCACGGCTTAAGTTCAACTGCACGATTGAGTCAAGATAGAGGCATGAGCAGCGCCCCGAGACGGCGGCTGTCGCTGATCTTCCCACGTGAACACGGAGCGTGGGGCATCCTGCTCGTTCCATTGGTTACTGGAGCGTCGGCAGGACTGCTGGCCGGGCAGACAGCATGGCCGCTGGTGCCGCTGACGATCACGGTGTTGGGACTGTTTTGGCTTCGAACGCCACTCGAAAGCTGGATGGGAACCGTTCCAACGAAGGCGCGCAGTTCCAGCGAATTTGAGCTGGTGAGGAGTGCGGTGCTTATCTTGGGCACGATTTCTGCCGCCGCACTATTCTGGCTATTCTGGGGTTGGCGGAATCGCGGATTGCTTTGGATCGGAATGATATCGGCCGCAGCATTCATCGCGCAGGCAATCATCAGGCAGATTTGGCGGAAAGCTCGGACGGTGGCGCAGATCATCGGCGCGGCTGGTTTGACAGCGGTCGCGCCCGCATCGTATTCCGTCGTCACTGGCCATCTGAATGGCGAGGCCTGGTCGCTTTGGTTGTTGAACCTTGCTTTCGCCGCCAACCAGATTCACTTCGTACAACTCCGTATCCGGGGGGCGCATGCCATGAGTCGCGCGGAGAAGTTCACTCTCGGCCGGAATTTTATAATGGCCCAAGTCATACTGATCGCATTTCTGGTTGCCTGTTGCGCGAGCCGTGCCTTGAGTTGGTATGCCGCAATGGCGTTCCTGCCGGTCTTGTGGCGCGGTTTTGCCTGGTTTTTCTCGGCGTTCAAGCCGCTGGCGATCCGTGCGTTGGGGAAACGCGAACTCATACACGC
>QHXU01000324.1 GCA_003223065.1 Acidobacteriota bacterium
CAATGAAGGCTATGGATCAACCTCGACCGTTGGTCGCTGTCATGATGGGCAGCAAGTCTGACTGGGAAACCATGCGGCATGCCAGCGACATCCTGAACCAGTTTGGCGTGCCGCACGAAGTCAAAATCCTCTCGGCCCACCGCACCCCGCAGTTGACGGCCCAGTACGCGTCCACGGCGGAGCAACGCGGCCTTGAGGTGATCATCGCCGGCGCCGGCGGCGCCGCGCATCTGGCCGGTGTAGTGGCCGCATACACGCTTCTGCCGGTGCTCGGAGTTCCGATGGAGAGCCAGTCGTTGAAAGGCATGGACTCGCTGCTCTCGATCGTCCAGATGCCCGCCGGGGTTCCGGTAGGCACGCTCGCCATCGGAAGACCGGGAGCTGCCAACGCTGCGCTGCTCGCCATCGCGATTCTCGCAGGCAACCGGCCGGATTTACGGGAAAAACTCCGGGCATTTCGTTCCGAGCAGGCGGAAAAAGTGCTCAAGGATACCGTTTAATCACGCGGCTTAGGCCTGAAGAGTTCCTATCAATTGCAAATTAGGGCTGGCCTCGAGATCGTGCGGCGTCACAAAATCCGCAACCGCCGCCACTTCGACCAGGGCCGGTACCGCGACCGCGGCCGCCGTTCCACGCCCGGCGGCCGGAGTCACGCGGATTCTCTTCGCCTGATAGTAATTGGCCAGGAACTCCGCCGCCCGGGCATGAATCTCACGCAGCTCCGCTGCGGCCGCCGGCTGGAGCGTTGCCGCCAGCGCCTTCGCGTCCGGAATGTCCGCGCCGCGGATCAGAAGCTTGTAATTCGGGCCGGAATTCTCATAACAGCGATATACAAGCTCCGAACAGATCACCGGTTCGCGCCCCGCCGCGATCAGCTTGGCTAGCGTGTCCGAAGCCGTCTCCAGAATATTGCGCACTATCATCGCCAGACCCGGCAGGTGCGCGGCGGCGGTCACTTTACGTGTCGAACAAAGCAGCGCCAGCAGGAGGATTTCTTCATACGCGTAACGTTGAGGCGAATTTTCAAAGGCCTGAATTGCGCTATCGAGCGGCGCAACCGGGAAAGCGGCGTCTCCCAAACGGGCCCCGTCCTTGACGAAGCGGTACACGTCCACGTATTTTGCTGAAGCCGTGCTCGCCGCCGGCGTATTCTCTGTGATTCCGTTTGATAACGCCTCGGTCATGTGCCCATCGTGCACAATCGCGGCATGGCTGTAGTTTCCGCCATCCAGAGCCAGGATGATCTTGGAGAAGAACGACGTGCCGTGGTACAGCAGAACGTCGCCCGTCGTGAGCTGATCGGGGGTGATTTTAATCATGTAATTGTCGTATATTATCCTAACATAACCCGCCTAATATCTCGGATTATTGCGGCCATTTGATGCTCTGGATCCGCATAAACGAACGATCCCGCTAGGGCGCTATAATGAAGAATGCATCGAATCCGCGAGTGGATGGAGTCTGCATGCTCGGTCGCTGTGTTGACCGGCGCAGGCATCTCCGCCGAAAGCGGCATCCCGACGTTCCGCGGCGCGGCCGGATTGTGGCGCCAGTATAGGCCCGAAGACCTGGCTACGCCGGAAGCATTCGCGCGTGATCCGAAGCTGGTGTGGGAATGGTATGACTGGCGCCGCGGGTTGATCGCGAAGGCTCAGCCGAATGCGGCACACTGCGCGCTGACGCGGCTTGAGCGGCGTGTAAGCGATTTCACCCTGATCACCCAGAATGTCGACGGCTTGCATGATCGCGCGGGCAGCCGGAACATTCTGAAGGTCCATGGCGATATCTGGACTGTTCGATGCTCGGCGTGCGGCAAGGAGCGGCAGGATCTGAGGCCTTCGATCCCGGATCTGCCGCTGCGTTGCGCCTGTGGCGCCTTAGAGCGGCCCGGCGTCGTGTGGTTCGGCGAGCCGTTGCCGGCCGAGGTCTGGCAGCGTGCGGAAACAGCCGCCCGCGAAGCCGCGCTATTTTTGGTGATCGGCACCGCCGCGGTTGTGTATCCGGCGGCTGGATTGGCGAACCTTGCGAAGTCGGCCGGCGCGAAAGTGGTCGAGATCAACGTCGCGGAAACACCGCTTTCGACCTTCGTGGACGCGTCGCTGCGCGGTCCGGCAGCGGAGATTTTGCCACAATTGCTGTCATGAAGATCTGTTATCTGGACGCATTTTCGGGAATTAGCGGCGATATGACCGTCGGCGCTCTCATCGACGCCGGTTCTCCGTCCGCGGCTGTGCTTGACGCGCTCACAAGCCTGGATACAGGATCCCGTTTCGAAGTTGAGAAAACTTCGCGCGGAGGCGTGGCCGCGTCGAAGTTCCGTGTCCGGACGGACGGCGGCCCGCGCACACACCGGCATCTTTCACAGATCCTCGATCTTATTGACCGCGGACGCTTTTCCGGTCGCGCGAAGGAGAAGGCATCGGCCGTATTCCGCCGCTTGGGCGAAGCCGAAGCCCAGGTTCACGGCGTGCCGGTCGAGAAAGTGCACTTCCACGAAGTCGGTGCCGTGGATTCTATCGCGGATATCGCGGGCGCCTGCATTGCGTTGGACTTGCTGGGGATCGAAGAGATTCACGCGTCCGCGATCAACGTCGGCGGCGGCACCGTCAAGACCGAGCATGGGGTCCTGCCGGTTCCCGCTCCGGCGACGGCGTTGCTGCTGGTGGGAAAGCCGGTCTACGCGCGTGGGCCCGAAGTCGAGTTGACCACTCCCACCGGCGCCGCGCTTGCCGCTACCCTCGCCACCAGCTTCGGTCCTTTACCCGCGATGCGCCTTTCGAGCATCGGACACGGCGCCGGCGATCGGGACTTCAAGGAACAGCCCAACGTCCTGCGCGCGCTGATAGGCGAGCGCACCGCCGTGCCCGAAGCCACGCTGGTCAGCGTCATCGAAGCCAACATTGATGATTCCAGCCCGCAGGTGCTGGGCTACGCGCTTGAAAGGCTGATCGAGGCCGGGGCGCTCGACGCATCGCTTTCGCCGCTGCAGATGAAGAAGAACCGCCCGGGCTCCCTGCTCCGTGTGATCGCCCGTCCGGAGGACCAGGAGCGGCTGGCGGACATCATTTTCGCCGAGACATCGACGTTCGGCCTTCGAATCCATGCCGCGGAACGCCGCATCGAAGAGCGCCGCATCGTCGAAGTGGAAACGCAGTTCGGCAAGGTGCGTGTAAAGGTAGCCGGCCATGGAATGTTTGCGCCCGAGTACGAAGACTGCCGTGCGATTGCACTGCGCACCGCCACCCCCCTGCCCCAAGTGCTGGCGGCCGCGCAGGAAGCATACTTGAAGATGACACGATGAAATACTATTTGACGACGCCCATCTATTACACTAATGCCGCGCCGCACATCGGCCACGCCTATACGACGATGACTGCCGATACCATCCGCCGCCTGAAACGGATGGAAGGATTCGATGCGGTTCTGACCACGGGTACCGACGAACACGGCGTCAACGTCGAGCGCGCCGCGCAGGCCGCCGGAAAAACCGCGCAGGAGTACACCGATGTCATCGCCGAAGAGTTCCGCCGCCAGTGGCGGATTCTGGGCCTGACCATCGACCGTTTCGAGCGCACCACCAGCGCCCGCCACGCCCGCTGCGTGCAGGAACTCTTCATGCGCTGCCGTGACCGCGGTCACTTGTACAAGGGCAATTACACCGGCCAATATTGCATCTTCGACAACCTCTACGTGAACGAAGCCAAGCCCGGCGATCCTTGCCCGGAGTGCGGCCGTCCCACGGAAACCGTCTCGGAAGAGAACTACTTTTTCCGGCTTTCCGCTTTCGAAGACCGCCTGCTCGATCTATACGAATCGCAGCCCGGCTTCATCCAACCTGAGACGCGCCGCAATGAAGTGATCGCTTTCGTCAGGCAAGGCCTGCAGGATCTCTCTATCAGCCGGACCAGCATCAAGTGGGGTATCCCGGTGCCGGGCGAGGAGAAACACGTTTTCTACGTCTGGTTCGACGCTCTCACCACTTACATGTCCGCCGTCCATGGTGAAAACTTATGGCCCGCCGACCTCCACCTCATCGGCAAGGAAATCGTGCGCTTCCACGCCATCTACTGGCCCGCGTTTCTCATGGCCGCCGATCTGCCGCTTCCTAAACGCATTTTCGCCCATGGCTGGCTGCTGTTCGAGAACGACAAGATGAGCAAGTCGCGCGGCAACATCGTGCGCGCCACTCCCATTCACAGAGTGCTGGGCACGGACGCGTTGCGCTATTTCCTGCTGCGCGAGGTCGTTTTCGGCCAGGACGGCAGCTTTAGTTACGACGCCCTCGTCGGCCGGTACAATTCGGACCTGGCGAATGGCCTCGGTAATCTGGCGAGCCGCACGCTGGCGATGATTCACCAGTATCGCGGGGGCGCCGTCCCGAACGGCTCCAGCGACTCGCAGATCGCGCGCACCGCCACCGACGTTACGCAGAACGCGCTCGAGGCGTTTGACCGCTTCGAATTCTCCAAAGCGCTCGAGAGCGTCTGGAGCCTGATCAGCGCCGTCGACAAATTCATCGTGGAGCGTGCGCCGTGGAAACTCGCCAAGAGCACTGACGCCACGGCGAATCGGCAGCTCGACGAGACCCTCTATACTTCCGCGGAAGCTCTGCGCGTTATTACGGCGCTGCTTTCGCCGGTGATTCCGGAGTCAGCCGCAAAGATCTGGTCGCAGCTTGGTTTCAGGCAACCGATCGACCAAGTGCGCACCTCGGAACTCCATTGGGGCCAGTTGCGCGGCGGTCAACTGCTCGGCGCGGTGACGGGAGTGTTTCCACGCGCCGACCCCAAGGCCTCTATCGAGCAGATGCGGCGGCTTGAGACCGAAGAGCTCGCACGCCAGCAGGCGCTGCTCGGAAAAACCACGCCGGTGGCT
>QHXU01000325.1:0-2931 GCA_003223065.1 Acidobacteriota bacterium
AAATAAGGCGAATATCCTAAATACCTCGCTTTCGCTTGGATTAGCTGGGGCGGTTCTCGCAGAGTTGTTGATTCAGAACAAGATCCGTATGAACGGGACCAGGCTTTGCCGGCGGGATCAGGTTGGCGTAGCTCCGCCAGCGATCCGGGATGCGGTCTTATGCGACGGATTCCTGCTGCTTCCCCCGGGAGACCAGGAGCGGCCCGCGAAAGAGTGCGTGCACCATCTCCACCGTCACATCAAAGGGCTCAGGGCGAGATTGACGGAGCAGCTCGTTGCGAAAGGACTGCTGGAGGCGACCAACGAGAGAGCGCTCGGCCTGTTCCCATACAAGACCTTTCGTCTCCAGAACCCTCACAAGGTGCTCGCCCTAAAAGACGAGCTGCGACAGGTGCTTTTCCGGCCCTTTGCGCCTAGCCCGCGGCAGTTGGCGCTCATCGGCCTGATCAAACCCGCGGGGCTTAAAGTCTTCACGCGGGAGGAGCGGGCAGCCGCAAAGCAACGTGTCGCGGAAGTCTTGAAACATGACGTGATAAGCAAGGCGGTGGCTCAATCGGTCGCGGATATGGCAGGGGCAACCGCGGCAATCATCGCGGCGTCAGTTGCGGCTAGTGTATAGGCTTCCGGAGCAACCGGAAACCATCGCGAGCAATAATAAAACGTGACTGCACGAATCTTCGTCAAGCTGACGCTTGGGGTGCTCGGCGTGTTGGCAGTCGCCTTGACGGCCGTGGATTTCCTGGTCACCCAACGCGCGCAGGAAACCTACGTCGACACGCTGCGGCGCGAGCTTGTTGAAAAGGGCCGAACGCTCGCGCTCACGTTGCCGGCGCAACCCGACTTCCTACGGCTGGCCGAGGCCGCGGGCGTGCGGCTCACTTGGGTCGCTTTCGACGGCCGCGTTGTCGCTGATTCCGAAGCCAGCCCGGAGCGCATGGAGAACCACCGTACGCGGCCGGAAATCGCCGAAGCTCTCCAGGGCCGGACGGGGTCGAGCCTGCGCCGGAGCCCCACACTCGGCATCCGGTTCCTCTATGTGGCAGTACCCTTCGACCGGGGAGCTCTGCGCCTGGCTGTGCCCGCGGTGCAGATCGACGCCCAAGTCAATGCCATCCGCCGTGATGTACTGTTCTCCACGGCGCTTGCGTTTCTGCCCTCCGTAGTGGTGGCAGCGCTCTTCGCCCGGTACGTCTCGCGCAGGCTCGGCGCCATCATCGAATACGCCCGCCAGCTTGCCGAAGGCAACTTCCGGGCGCGGTTGGACCATTCGGGCCGGGGTGAACTCGGGATTCTTTCGGCCAAACTGAATGAGACCAGCGAGAAGCTGGAGTTCATGCTCGATCGTCTGGAAGCTGAGCACACCGAGCTTGAAAAGCTGGAGCGCGTTCGCAAGGACTTCGTGATCAACGTCTCGCATGAGCTACGTACGCCGCTCGCTTCGATTCAGGGCTATACCGAAACGCTGCTCGATGGCGCCATCCACGATCCAAACAATAATCTCAAATTCCTGGCCATCATCCGCCAGAACGCCGAGCGGCTCGCGCGTCTCACCGCCGATCTGCTGACGCTTTCGCGTATCGAGCTCGGCCAGCAGAAGTTCAAATTTGCTTACTATCGCGTCAACGCGCTGCTTTCCGACAATGTCGACTCGATGCTGCCGCTGGCGCAAAAGAAGGCAATCGAGCTGGCGATCGAGCGCCTGTCCGAACGGGTTGAGGTGTTCTGTGATGCCGAGGCCGTCCACCAGATCCTGAGCAACCTTCTTGACAATGCAATCAAGTACACGCCTGACAGGGGCCGTGTTTCCGTCGGCGCGCAAGCGCTCGATGATGACCGCGTCGAGTTCTACGTCCGGGACTCGGGTCCTGGCATTCCCGCCGAGGATCTGACGCGCCTTTTCGAGCGTTTTTACCGCGTCGACAAGGCTCGCTCGAGGGCGCTCGGCGGAACCGGATTGGGGCTGGCCATTGTCAAGCATCTTGCCCGCGCGCAGGGCGGCGAAGTACGGGTCGAAAGTTCCGTAACGGGCGGATCAACCTTCTATTTCACCTTGCCGACGCACGATCTAGGCCTGGCAGAATCCGGTGCGGTTCAGCAGGAGTTAACGCCATTGTAATGGTTCTGTAATATGACATCAGTTAGTCTGTGAATAAGCGGGACACAAATGAGAAAAATCGTGCTCATTGAGGATGACGCTGACCTTTACTCCCTCATCCAATACAACCTCGAGAAGGAGGGGTTCACCCTAGCCGGCTCACAGACCGGTAAGGGAGCGCTCGAGCTGTGCCGCCGCGAGCGACCCGATCTGATCATTCTGGATATCATGCTGCCAGACTCCGATGGCCTCGACATATGTAAGGGAATCCGCGCCCATCCGGAGCTGGCGAGCACGCCGGTAATCTTTCTCACTGCGCGCGCCTCAGAAACCGGGGCGAATGACTACATCGTCAAGCCGTTCTTCATCCGGGAGCTGATCGCGCGCATCAAGATCCATTTCCGCGGCCAGCCTCCCGTTACGAAAGTGCTCAAGGCGGGCGATCTCGAGCTTGACCGCGGCCGCTGCCAGGTGCACCTGGCAGGACAGGAGATCACGCTCACCGCCACCGAATTCCGGCTACTGGAATTCCTGATGAGCCGGCCCGGCGTGGTCTTCAGCCGCGAACAGTTGCTCGACGCGGTCTGGGGTCACGACCGCGCGGTAACGGATCGGACAGTGGACGTATACGTTCTTCGCCTTCGCCAAAAGATCGAGACTGCGGACGGACCTTCGTTTATTCGCAGCGTGCGCGGCTTTGGCTACAGCTTCAACGCGGACGTTCCACAAGAGCAGTTACAATAAAGATTATTGAGCCACCACCGTGCGGGAGTGGTTCTCGCCCTCTCACTGTGCTCATGGATCCTCTTCGCCGGCAGCAACTTTACGACGCACTG
>QHXU01000325.1:2946-15702 GCA_003223065.1 Acidobacteriota bacterium
CGCATCCTCATCCTCGATGGCGCGATGGGCACGATGCTGCAAGCGCACCAGCCCACAGCCGCCGATTACGGCGGGCCTGGTCTTGAAAACTGCAATGAAAACCTCTGCCACACGCATCCCGAGTGGGTCCTGGGCGTGCACCGCGCCTATCTCGACGCCGGGGCCGATATCATTGAGACCAACAGCTTCCAAGGCTCGCCGATCGTCCTGGCAGAGTTCAAGCTCGAAGACAAGACCCATGAGCTGAATGTGCTGGCTGCCAAACTGGCCCGGCAGGCGGCGGATGAGTTTTCGACGACATCCATGCCGCGCTTCGTAGCAGGATCGTTGGGTCCCACAACCAAGTCGATCACGCTGCGCGGCGATGTGACCTTTGCTCAATTGAGCGACAGCTACTATGCGCAGGCTAAAGGGCTCATCGAAGGCGGCGTCGATCTGCTGCTGATCGAAACAGGGTTCGACACTCGCAACGTCAAAGCCGCCCTTCTGGCGGTCCAGCGCCTGGAGCGTGAGCGAGAGGCGAGAATTCCATTGATGGTCTCCGGCACGATCGAGCGCTGGGGCGCCATGCTCGCCGGCCAGACCGTCGACGCCTTCTACGCCTCGGTCTCGCACGCAGACCTGCTTTCCATCGGCCTCAACTGCGCGACGGGTCCGGACCTGATGACGGATCACATCCGCACGCTTTCTCAAATGGCCTCGACGCGCATCTCCTGCTATCCGAATGCGGGATTGCCGAACGAAGAGGACCAGTACCTGGAGACGCCCGAATCGCTGGCGAAGCAGCTCGAAAAATTCGTCGAGCATGGCTGGCTGAACATCGTAGGCGGCTGCTGCGGCACGACGCCGGCCCACATCAAAGCCATCGCTCAGATGGCAGAAGGCCGCCCGCCACGCCAGGTGAATCCACCTTCGCACCGCTCCTATTATTCCGGTATCGAACTGGTGGAAGCCGAGGACAGTATCCGGCCGCTCATTGTTGGCGAACGCACAAACGTGATCGGCTCACGCCTGTTCAAGCAAATGGTGGCCGATGAGAAGTGGGAGGAAGCGAGCGAAATCGCGCGCTGGCAAGTGAAGAATGGCGCGCACCTGGTCGACGTCTGCCTGCAGTCTTCGGACCGCGAGGAGATAAAGGACATCGATCCCTTCTATGCCAAGTTGATGCCGAAGATCAAGGCTCCGGTCATGATCGACACCACCGACCCAAAGGCCGTGGAGCGGGCGCTCACATGGTGCCAGGGCAAGAGCATCATCAACTCCATCAACCTCGAGGACGGTGAAGAAAAGTTCGAGCGCATCTGCCCTATTGCCAGGGCCTACGGGGCGGCGCTGGTGGTCGGCACGATCGACGAAGACAAGCAGCAGGCGCAGGCGTTCACGCGGGAACGCAAGCTTGCCGTCGCCGAGCGCTCCGTGACGCTGCTGACTGAAAAATACGGTATCCCGCCCGAGGACATTATCATCGACCCGCTGGTATTTCCATGCGCAACGGGTGACGAGAACTACATCGGCGGCGCAGTGGAGACCATCGAGGCGATCCGGCTGGTCAAGGAAAAGATTCCGCACAGCAAGACGATCCTCGGCATATCGAATATCTCTTTCGGCCTGCCCGCCTCCGCGCGCGAAGTAGTCAACTCCGTCTTTCTCTATTACGCTACGAAGGCTGGGCTCGATCTGGCGATCGTGAACTCCCAAAAGCTGGAACGCTTCGCGTCGATCCCGCTCGCGGAGCGCCGGCTGGCCGAGAACCTGCTGTTCAATACCCCTCCGCCGGAAGACGAATTTCTGCGCACGGCGCCGGAGGACTGGCGGCAGCAAACGCGCGGGCAGAAGACCGCCATCAACCAGTTCCACATCGGCGCTATGACGGAGCACTTCCGCAAGCTCGGCAAGAAGGAAAAGAAAAAAGCCGCGGAGTTGCCGCTCGATGCGCGGCTTGCGAACTACATCGTCGAGGGGACCAAGGACGGCCTCATCGCGGACCTCGACCGCAAGCGCGCCGAAGGCGCGGCGCCGCTCGAGATCATCAACGGGCCTCTGATGGCGGGGATGACCGAAGTGGGGCGGTTGTTCAACAACAACGAATTGATCGTCGCCGAGGTGCTGCAATCGGCCGAGGCGATGAAGGCCGCGGTCAATCATCTCGAGCAGTTCATGGAGAAGGCGGAGACGTCCACGCGCGGCAAAATCGTGCTTGCGACGGTAAAGGGGGACGTGCACGACATCGGCAAAAACCTGGTCGAGATCATTCTCTCGAACAACGGGTACCAGGTGATCAATCTCGGTATCAAAGTGCCGCCGGAAGACCTGATCCGGGCCTGGCGCGAACATAAGCCCGACGCGATCGGCCTCTCCGGGCTGCTGGTGAAGAGCGCGCACCAGATGGTCACCACGGCGTCAGACTTCAAGGATCAAGGCGTCAGCGTGCCGCTGCTGGTGGGTGGAGCGGCGCTGTCCGAGAAATTCACGACGACCCGGATCGGACCGGCTTATAGCGCGCCGACGTTCTACGCCAAGGACGCAATGACCGGCCTGCGCATCATGAACGAGCTGATGGATCCGGCCACGCGCGGGAACGTGATGGCCTCCCACGTGTTCACATCGACGAGCGTGGTGGTTTCCGATTCTGCGCCGCCAGCCAATGCCTCGACGATGCGCAGCCCGAAAGTCCGGACAGACATTCCGATTCCCGCGGCGCCTTATCTGGACCGGCGCGTTCGTGAAGTGCCCAACTTGCATGAGGTCTGGAGCTATATCAATCCCTTCATGCTTTACGGCCGTCATCTTGGCTTCAAGGGGAATTTCGAGAAACTGCTGGCCGAGCGCGACCCGAAGGCGCTCGCTCTGTACCACGATGTCGAAAGCGTGAAACAGGAAGCGGCGAGATTCATGAAGCTGCGCGCCGTCTGGCAGTTTTTCGAAGCCGAGCGCGACGGCAACTCGATTCACTTGTTCGCACCGGGAGCAAGCGGCCCGATTCATTCGTTCCGCTTCGGGCGCCAGCCCAAGTCCGACGGACTGTGCCTGAGCGATTACGTGCTCGACGCGGAAGAAGGCCGACGCGACCACGTGGCGGTTTTCGTCGTCACCGCGGGCGAATGCGTGCGCCAGCATTCCGAAGAAGCCAAACAAAGCGGCGAGTTCTTCCTGGCGCATGCGCTGCAGGCATTGGCGATCGAGACGGCCGAGGGCTGTGCCGAGTGGCTCCATCGCCGCCTGCGCGAAGATTGGGGCTTCCCCGATCCGCCCGCCATGACCATGCAGGAGCGGTTTACGTCGCGCTATCGAGGAAAACGCTACAGCTTCGGCTATCCGGCGTGTCCGAACCTCGACGACCAGCAAGGCATCTGGAAGCTGCTGAAGCCGGAAGACATCGGCGTGCGGCTCACCGAGGGCATGATGATGGATCCGGAGGCGAGCGTCAGTGCGCTGGTCTTCCACCATCCGGACTGCGCCTACTTCACCGCCAGCGAGGCGTAAACTACGCGTCGTCGTATTTCTCGAATTCCAGCTGGTCTCCGCGCACAGTCCCGGTTTTCTCAAGCGTTCCGGCCGGCAATTCCAGCACCGAATGAGAAAACAGACTCAAAGCGATGCGCCCGCGGGCCATGTTGTGGCGGACCTTGAGCACCTTCCTCTTGCGGTTCAGGAACACGACGTCGATGGGGAATTTCATGCCGAATGTGTGGACCCCTTCGCAGGGGCTTATCCAGAGGCCCTCGCCCGGTTCCAAGCCCGTCCGTTTCAGGAGACCCGTGCGGCGCTTCTTGCTGCTGTCGGCGATATCGGCGCGGTCGGCGAGCTCGCGCCCCTTGGTAAGATTGAACACTCGCAATTTCGGCAATCCTTCCAATTCTAAGCGAACAGCGCTGTGCCGCGGTGTTCCATTCGAGGAGAAGTTTGTGGCGCTACAATTCAATCATGGAGAAGGCTACATTCGGGGCCGGTTGTTTCTGGGGCGTGGAAGAGACGTTCCGCGGGTTGGGTGGTGTCCAATCGACACAAGTCGGATACATGGGCGGCACAATGCCCAAACCAACCTATCAGGATGTCTGCACCGACGAGACCGGCCATGCCGAGGCGGTCGAAGTGACATTCGATCCCTCCGTGATCAGTTATCACGATCTGCTCGACGTGTTTTGGAACAATCATGACCCAACGACGCCGAATCGCCAGGGACCGGATGTCGGCACTCAGTATCGTTCGGTGATCTTCTACCATTACCCGGAGCAAGAGGCCGAGGCGCGCTCGTCCAAGGACGCGGCGCAAGGGCGCTTTCGCCGCCCGATCGTCACGCAGATTGTTCCGGCGACAGAGTTCTGGCGCGCCGAGGAATATCATCAGCAGTATCTTGCGAAGCGCGGCCTGACGCATTGCGAGTATTGACTCCCGAACCAGGAGTTCGATTGGCGGAATACTCTTATTGCAGGCTGTATACCGTCACTACGAACCGAAAGCTCCCACTCGACTGCGTCTGCTATCCTGAAATTTCAGCCCACCTGCAGGATCTGCCTTGAAAGTCGGTTTCGTCAGCCTCGGATGCCCGAAAAACCTCGTGGATACCGAGGTCATGATGGGGCAACTCGCCGCGCGAGGGCATCAGCTCACGCCGCATCCGGCCGAAGCCGACGTCATCGTCGTCAACACGTGCAGCTTTATCGATCCCGCCAAGCAGGAGTCCGTCGAGACGATCCTGGAGATGGCAGAGTACAAGAAAAGCGGCCGGGCACAGCGGCTGATCGTCGCCGGATGCCTGGTGGAACGTTACCGTGGGGAAATTCAGAAGAACCTGCCCGAAGTCGACGCGGTCATCGGCACGAACGAGTTAATGCGGATCACCGCGCTATGCGAAGACATCGAAGCGCCCGCCAATCCGTTCGAGCCCTATCTTTATCACGACCTGACGCCCCGTGTCCTGGCCACGCCGCGCCACTACACCTACATTAAGATTGCGGAAGGCTGCGATCACCCTTGCACCTTCTGCGTCATCCCTCAGTACCGTGGGAAGTTTCGCAGCCGGCGCTTTGAGTCTGTGATTGCAGACAGAGGCTACCCGGCTGTTCTCGCAGGACGTGCGCGAGATCAACCTCATCGGCCAGGACACTACGTGCTTCGGCGAAGACCTGGGGATCAAGGACGGCCTCGCGCTGCTGCTCGAGCGGCTGGCGCAAATCGATACTCCCCACGAAAAGTGGGTCCGCTTTCTCTATTGCTACCCGAATAAAATTACGCAGCGTCTGCTGGACACGATCGCCGCGCATAAAACGCTGGTCCCCTATATCGACATGCCGCTGCAGCACGCCAGCGCCCCGGTGCTAAAACGCATGAAGCGAGGGGCGAATGGCGACATTTTCCTGAGGTTGATCGAGCGCATCCGCCGCACCATCCCGGGCGTCGCAATCCGCACCAGCATGATCGTGGGTTTTCCGGGCGAGACCGAACAGGATTTCCAAGCGTTGTGCCAGTTCGTGCAGGCGGCAAAGTTTGATCGGATGGGCGTGTTTTCGTATTCCGATGAAGACACAAGCGCCAGCTTCCAGCTGGACGGCAAAGTGAATGCGCGCACGATATACAATCGACAACGGCGGCTGATGGCTCTCCAGCGAAAGATTTCGCGCACGCGGAACCGCGCCCTGGTGGGAAGCCATTTCCCGGTGCTGGTTGAAGGTCCGTCGGCCGATTCGGACCTGGTATGGCAGGCGCGGCTTTCGACTCAGGCGCCCGAGATAGACGGGGTCTGCTATGTTTCCGACGCCGGGGAGCAGCCGCTGCGCGCCGGCGAGATCCGGACGATGCGGATTACTGCGGCGCATGACTATGATTTGACGGGCGAGATCATCGGCGCCCCGCCGCCGGCTTCGAAGTCCCATGCGCCGCTCGTGCAGATCCGGCCTGGTGCTTACCATGAAGTGCCCCATCTGCCATAAGGAAGTAAAGCTCGACGATCCCTACATGCCGTTCTGCAGCGATCGCTGCCGCATTATCGATCTGGGTAACTGGGCGTCTGAAAAGTACGTCATCTCGACGCCGGTCGAGAAGCACCCGGAACAGGAAGAAGAAGATTGAAGACGATTTCCCGCGTGTTCGCCACGTGGCTGGCGACGTGGTTCGGCTGCGGATACGTGCCTAATGCGCCCGGGACGGCCGGGTCGATCGCCGCTCTCGTCATTGCGTGGTTTCTTCATCATTTTGCGGACCTGACCGGAACCGGTTTCGGATTTCTGGCGCTGCTGCTGCTCGGTCCTGCAATTTGGGCGGCGGACGTCGCCGAGCGTGCAAGCGGAATCAAGGACCCGGGCTTCATCGTAGTCGATGAGGTCGTGGGGCAGTGGGTCACGCTTGTGGGCGCGATCGCTCTCAATTGGAAGGTCTGGCTGGCCGCGTTCGTCCTCTTCCGCTTGCTGGATACCTGGAAACCAGCGCCGGTGCGCCAGCTCGAGCGGCTGCCTGGCGGCCTCGGTATCGTGGCTGACGACGCGATGGCCGGAGTCTACGGAGCACTTGTGTTGTTTGCCGCCGGATGGTTCAATTCTATTAGCCACTTGTTATATGGCCTTTCGTAAATCTTCTGACCCACGTCCGCAGATTCTTGGAGTCTCGCCCGTCGCGGCGATTCCAGGCGGCGAATTCCAGATTCGCGGCAAAGGCCTCGCTGCAACGGAGCGCCCCATTGTGCGCTTCGGCGACGTGGACGCTCCCATCGTCATCGGCTCAGACTCATTCGTGATCGTGCGCGTGCCGGACGGCGCCTCGGCCGGCGACTTGACGGTCGGGCAGAATCACCAGTCGAGTGTTCACTGGTCATGCGGGATCGGCGTCCAGATTGCCGACAGCCTGCATCCTGTGTCTAACCCGGTGGTCGATCGCCTGGGCAACATTTATACGACCTTCAGTGGATCGCCCGGGCAGAAGACGCCCGGTTCGATCTACAAGATCGATTTGAACTTCCGGATGAAACCGTTGGTCACGGATCTGATGAACGCCACCGGTCTCGCGCTCGATCAAGAGGGTAATCTCTACTCGTCTAGCCGGCACGATGGTGTCGTCTACCAGATATCGCCGTCGGGGAACCTCTCCGTGTATGCCGAAGGGATGGGGGTCGCAACCGGCATTGTGTTCGACCACGACCACAATCTCTACGTCGGCGACCGCAGCGGCACGGTTTTTAAGATCAGCCGATCGCGTCAAATCTACGTCTTCGCCACGCTCGAACCATCGATTGCGGCTTACCATCTCGCGTTTGGACCGGATCAATATCTGTATGTCACTGGTCCAACAACGTCGAGCTTCGATTCGGTGCTTCGCATCTCGCCTTCCGGCCATGTGGAAAGGTTCTATCGAGGCCTGGGACGCCCGCAGGGCATGGCGTTCGATGTGAACGCGAATCTGTACGTGGCTGCGTCGCTTGGCGGGCGGCGCGGCGTGGTGCGCTTCACGCCCGACGCGAAGGCAGAGCTGTTTCTCTCCGGGCCCGCGATCGTCGGCCTCGCGTTTTCACCTTCCAAGGCGCTGATTCTGGCGACCAACAACTCTGTTTACCGGGTCGATGTTGGCATCGAAGGCAGGCCGGTTCCCTAAATGTTGGCAGCGGACGCCGAGATCATCGCCGTCGGGTCTGAGCTGCTGACGCATCAGCGGATCGATACCAACTCGCTCTATCTCACTGAGCAGCTCAACGCGCTGGGTGTCGAGGTGCGCCGGAAACTGATCGTGGGCGATGATCGCGCTCTGCTCACTGCGGCCGTGAATCACGCGCTGGCGCACGTCGGTATCGTGGTGCTTACCGGCGGGCTCGGACCGACCGAGGACGACATCACGCGCGACGCAGTCGCGGCGGCGTTTGGGCGCAGCCTGGTGTTTCGCCAGGACATCTGTGATCAGATTGAAGATCGCTTTCGCCGCTTCAACCGCAAGATGGCGGAGATCAACCGCCGGCAGGCGTACCTGGTGGAAGGAGCGGACCTGCTGCCCAATCCGCGTGGCACCGCGCCCGGACAGTGGATCGAACAGGATGGGCGCGTGGCAATGCTGCTGCCGGGTCCGCCCGGAGAGCTGAAGCCCATGTTTGCGAGCGAGTGCGTTCCGCGCTTGGAGCAGCGTCTTCCCCCGCAAGTGATCCGCACTCGGTTCTATGGGGTCGCGGGAATGACCGAGTCCGAGCTAGACCAGTTGATTTCCCCGGTGTACTCGAAATACACCAATCCGGCGACAACCATTCTGGCCGCCCCTGGCGATATCCAGGTGCATCTGCGCGCGCGCTGCGCCACCCTCGAAGAAACCGAGCGGCTCTTCTCCGAAGTATGCGGGCCCATCGAAGAACTGCTCGGCGACCGCATCTACTCCCGCGAGGGCGAAACTCTCGAAACGGTTGTCGGGAATTTGCTTCGCGAGCGCGGAGGCACGTTGAGCGTCGCCGAAAGCTTGACGGGCGGGCTCCTGGGTGAGCGCATAACGCTGGTTCCAGGCAGTTCCGACTACTTCGTCGGCGGTTTTATCGCATACAGTGACCGGTTGAAGACAGAGCTATTGGGGGTGGACGCGTCGCTGATCGAACGGCGCTCCGCGGTGAGTGAAGAGGTCGCGCTTGCGATGGCGGAGGGCGCGCGCTCACGGACACGATCGACCTACGCTGTTTCCGTTACCGGGGAGGCGGGGCCGGTGAGCGCGAGCGGCGCACCACCCGGCCGCGTGTACATCGGCCTGGCCGGGCCGGGCCCTTCAGAGACCCGCCACTTTCAGTTTCCCGGCGACCGAACCCGCGTGCGGACGCTCGCGGCGCAGACCGCCCTGGACTTCCTCCGGCGCCGTATTCGCTGACGATTCTCATTTTTTTCCCGCCTGAGCCGATGAGTCAGTCATGGTTTCGCTAAGCGATCAACGCGTTGCGTCTGCGCCCTCACCAGACGTCCTGAAGCAAAAAGCACTCCGGTCGCTCGGATCGTTGCCCCCGTTTTCGCCGATTCTGAACCGTCTGCTCGCATCCCTTGGGGCGGAAGACGTCTCGTTTGCGAAACTCGGCGACCTGATTGAGAAAGACACTGTCGTTTCCGGCAATATTCTGCAACTGGTGAACTCGGCGCTATACGCACGGCGCGGCACGGTCAACTCGGTGCGGCACGCCATGTCCCTGCTGGGCGTCGGCAAGCTTCGTAACACCGTGCTAGGCATGTCGATCACCCGCATGTGGAACCAGGTGCACGGGCCTTCGCCCTGGTCGATGGCGCGCTTCAACNNNTTCAACGTGCACTCGGCGGCGGTGGCGATTCTGAGCGATCTTCTGGCCCAACGCTTGCCCGTGAGTTACGGCGAAGGCGCGTTCGTGGCAGGTTTGCTGCATGACATCGGCCGGCTACTGATCGCGCTGGGCCTCACCCGGGAGTACGAGATGGTCCTTGAGTTGCACGAAACGAGCGGCCGTTCATACCTCGATTGCGAGCGTGAGATCCTTGGGTTCACGCATCCGGAACTGTCGGCCGAAGCGCTCGCCTTCTGGAACCTCCCCGAGCCAATCCAGGTCGCGGTGCGCCAACATCATGATCCGGCCGCAGACAACAGCATCCAGCGCGAAGAGATTTCACTGAGCCGCGTGATCGACGCGGCCAACCGGTACGTTAACGCAGCCGGCATTTCAATCCTCGCCAGTAACGGCGCCGATTCGGCTGACGCGATGCCGATCCGGTCACTCGGCCTTGATGCGGATCGCCTGGAGGGCGTGCTTGGGGAATTCCAGACCGAGTACAACGTGATGGTTCAACTCTTTCACTAACACGTTGCCGTTTAACTCACTAACACCGCTTCTTCGCGCAGCTGGCGTTCATATTCGGCGAGCCGTGCTTCGATCTGACTTTCCGTCTCCCGGCGCTGGATGATAACTTCGCGATAGCGCCTGAGGAAATAATCGATGGTTTCGACGCGGATTTTGATGGAGCCCGCGGGCTTGTTTTCGTCGAGATCTTTAAAGCAGAAGTACGGCGTGCCGGACTTCTCGATAATGCCTTCGATGACCCCGTAAATAGGTGCGTCGTGTCCGCACTTGAAGCTGGAGATTTCGAGCGCCACCAAGTTGGGATGGCGAGCGGTAAACTTAGCCGCCCAGACCTTGTGGTTTGTGCTCGCGGAGTATGAGTTCTTCCAGACATCGGAAATATCGAGCGGATGCTTGATCAACCCGGCTTCGACCTCTTCGCCGAAGAGCCGCTCCAGAAGATCCTCATCGAGCGGCAGGGTGCTCTGCGAAAAGATGGGATAGCCGAGCTTCTGAAACTCTTCCAGGATTTCATGGTTCAGGCCGGGATCGTGATGGTACGGACGGCCGAGCATCACTATGCCGATGCGATCCTCTCGTTCGAGTTGATCCAGAACCTCGCGGGCGCGTCTCCGGATGCCTGATTCGTATTCCTCCAACGCCTTGTAACCGGCGGCGACCGCGCGCTCGTTTTCTCCTTCCGAGAGCCCCAGGATCGGCGCCCAGGCCTTGTACATCTGATCGGCAAAGAGAGTTCGATCGCCGAAGTTGAGCAGTGGGTCGAGATACTTGATACCGTGATCCGCAAAAACGTCGGACTCCTTGGTAAACGCAGCCTTCACCGTGTTCGGACAGGCGGTCACAGTGGGACAGGCGTTGGACCCTTGCAGGTTCGCGAGCGCCGTGTGCAGCACATCGACCATGGGGAAAAAGATCACGTCGAACTGCTTGCGCAGCCCCTTAAGCGAGATCAGGTTGTGCACGTGAGCGATTCCGATCTTCGCCGGAAAGCAGGGATCGATGGCGCCGCGGCTGGAGCCGGCGCGGTAAAGCTCCCCGCTCGTGTAGTCCGAGTACACAATATTCTCGGAAGGCACGCCAAGAGCCTGCAAGTACGCGTTGAAGAGCGGGGCGTATACATACGCATTGAGGACCCTGGGGATTCCAATGCGCAGGTTCTGGCGGTTCCGCATCAGAGCCGCCCGCTCTTTTGCTGCTTTGGTCCAGGCCCGCGAAGGAATCGGGTCAGCTACGTTTTCCGTCTTGCGCGCCTTGAAGGCGTCGTGGGCGGCGATGTCCACGAAGTTCGGGTTGGCATCTTTCTTCGAATCGAGGCCGGACTTGATCTCACGCATCTCGTTCACATCCTCGACCGTGCCTTTCTCGCAAGTCGCGATGATGAGCCGTTGTTCGCCCGCACGGAGCGGAACCTTGCTCACCCTGGGCGTGGGAATGAAGTCGTTTGAGCCGGTGTTGATATCGATGAAGGTACGCAGGCAATTGTTCTTGCAAAAGTTACAGCGCGTGTTTTCGTTGCGTGTGGTGCGATAAGTGATATCGCGAACGGCGTCCAGCCCGATGAAGGTTGTCTCCCTGCCGTTCCTCCATAGCCGCAGCGCTTCCACGGCCGCGCCGATCGCGCCGGATTCACCGCAATGCTCATGCACGATGATTTCCGGCTGCTTGCCGCTAGCGCGGAAACTGGAGCGGATGAAATCCACTTCGGCCTTCACTACGGCCAGATTGTTTTGCGTGCCGCCTTGCAACACGAAGCGCGAGCCCAGCGCGGCCAGGTTGGGGATGCTCGCCACATACAGAAATACGTTCTTGGGCAGCACCGCCGCGAGGCCCGCGAGAATCTCCTCCGCGCGCCATCCCTGCCGCTGGAAGTTGACGATGTCGGACTGCATGAACACTGCGCAGCCGTAGCCGAACACGGGCATCGATCCGGCGGAGAACGCCAGGTCGGCGTATTGCTCGACTGTCAGCCCGAACCCTTCCGCGGTGGATTGGAGGAAGTAGCCGTTACCGGCGGAACACTGGGTGTTAAGCTTAAAATCCTTGACACGGCCGTCCTTCAGCACGATCAGCTTGATGTCCTGGCCGCCGACGTCGACGATCACGTGCGGATCATCGTAGAATCGCATCGCGGATTCAGTGTGGGCCACCGTTTCCACCAGGGCCACGTCCGCTTTCAACGTGTCCTTAAGGACGTCCTTCGCGTAACCCGTAGTGCCAACGCCGAGAACCTCAATTCGCGCGCCTTGTCCCTCCACCTGCTTGCGCAGTGCCGCGAACATGTCCTTGGTGTCTTCGATCGGATTTCCGTTCGAAAGCTGGTAGGCCTTGCAAAGCACGTCTCCATTCGTCGAAACCAGCACGGCCTTAGTGGAAGTGGAGCCGCCGTCAACGCCTATGAAACCACGCACGGTTTCGCCTTGGGCGAACGCGACGGGGACGAACTTTTTGGGCCTGTATCTCTCCTTGAATTCCGCCAGTTCGTCACTGGAACGAGTAAGTCCGCCTGCTCCGGATTTCGCCTTTTCTTCCTGCCGGCCGTGCTCTATGTACTGGACTAGGCGCTCGGTTCCACGGTAACAGCCGACGCACTCCTCCTCATCTTTGCCGAACTCCACCGCGCCGATGGCCGCAAAGTATTGCGCGTTTTGGGGCACCTTAATCAGATCTTCGGGCTTGGCGCCTTCGGGAATCTCGACCTTGCGATCCTTCCACATCCTCGGAATATTGGCCTGCCACGCCTCCCGCATGCCGCGAATGAAGGAGTTGGGACCGCCGAGCAGCAGCACGTGAGGACGCAGCGTGTGCCCGCGTGTCAGTACCGTAAGGTTCTGAAGCACGATCGCTTCAAACAGCGAGGCCATCAGTTGGTCGGGGGGCGTGCCCTCCTTCTGCAGCCCGTTAATGTCCGTTTCGGCAAAAACACCGCACTTGCCGGCTACTTTATGGAGCTTGATTCCGTGGTAACCCTGATTGCAGAGTTCCTCGAC
>QHXU01000325.1:15713-16633 GCA_003223065.1 Acidobacteriota bacterium
GCGTTGATTTTGTCGATCACGGCGCCAGTGCCGCCGGCACACTTGTCGTTCATGGAGGGGATCTTTTTCTTGCGGCCGCTTTCGGTATCCTCCTTGAACACAATGATTTTGGCGTCCTGCCCGCCAAGCTCGATTACCGAATAAACCTCGGGGTGCAGTTTTTCCACCGCGAGAGAGACGGCGGTTACCTCCTGCACGAACTTGGCGCCGATCAGTTCGGCGAGCGTACCGCCGCCTGAGCCGGTGATAAAGACGCGAGTATTCCGGGCGCTGATGCCGGCATCGGACTCCATCCGGCGCAGAAACTCCAGGGCCTTTTCAGGCTGCTTGGTTTCGTGCCGCTGATAATCCTGCCAGACGATCTGGTCGGTTTCCCGCTCGGCGACGATCGCTTTCACCGTGGTCGAGCCTACATCCAGGCCAACCATGAATCGAGCTTGATGATCTTGCATGGCCGTTCACCGCGCTCGAAAGGCTCAGGCGGTTGCACCGGACTGCACAAACGGCGCACTGCGGGATCTGTGCCAGAAGCGGTGCTTCGACTCCATCAGGTCGCTCACGTGGGCGACAAACTGGGCGGCTGTCCCTGCGATTCCCGGACGATGCGGAACGTGATAGAAGGGGCGGCGAAGCTCTGGATGGCCCGCGACATAATCACGGATATCATCCAGCCGCTTGCCCGTGGACTTCAAAACGTTTTCGAATTCCGCCCTGGCCTTCGCCTTGGCTTCGCCGAGCGCCATTTGGACACGGCTGTGCGCGTTTACTTCACCCTCGCCCGAGGTCTCGATCGGGAGGAATATCATGTCACGAAACCGGTTAATCACCGCCGACTGGACCCCGTCCGACTGCGCAGATGGCATGCAACCGAAAGGTTTCAGCGCCAGCACCATGTGGCAGAGGTGATTAACGGTGTAATA
>QHXU01000184.1:0-20519 GCA_003223065.1 Acidobacteriota bacterium
CTATCACCCCACCGACCACGGCGTGGAGGAACGGATCGCGAAGCGGCTTGCGGAGATCCGGTCGCGGCGCAAACGGTAGCTGCGGCGTCTGATGCCTTAGCGGCGTGCGGTCACCGTGATTTCGATGTGCGCCCCCGCGCCCGCCAGTTTCCCCACACCGACCGTGGTGCGGGTGGGCCTCGGCTCCTGGAACACCTGCGTATACACGGCATTCATGCGCTGAAACAGATCCATGTCGGTCAGATAGACCTGGACAGCGACCACGTCTGCATAATCCATGCCGCCGGCTTTCAGGATGTCACCCACGTTTTTGAGGCATTGGTGTACCTCATCCTCGAAATTGTCCGGTACTTTTTGGGCTTTCGGGTCATTACCAGTTTGCCCGGAGACATAGAGCGTATCTCCTACCTGGATTCCAGCGCTGTACGGCCTCCCGGCCGGAAAGTCCTTTGGTGTCACGACCTTTTTCTTGGTCTTGTCTGCTCCGGAGGCGGCTGCCGCCATTACCAGAGCGAAAGTAGCGAGTGTGACCACGGCTCTTTGCATGGAGGCAATCATAACTCACCTAGCCAGGCCGTATGGACCGCGCGGTACACACGTACCGCCTCGAAATAGCACGAGTCCGCTATTGAACGCACTTGGGGGCCGGGCGAAACTCGTACATACCAAATTGAGGTGAACGAGTGAGTCAAGAGCAAAACCTGCAACGCGATCGACGCCATGCGGACCGGTTCCCGATCGAACGCGACGTGCGATATCGCGTCTTGAGCAAACGTAGCGGCGACGAATCCGGTGACGGAAAAACCGTCAATATTTCTAGCGCTGGGGTGTTGTTTGCAACCACAAATACGCTGCTTCCGGGCCGCCGCCTGGAGCTTTCGATCAGCTGGCCGGCCCAGCTCAACAATAAGTGCGCGCTGAAGCTGGTGGCGCGCGGGCGGGTAGTGCGGTCCGAAGAGGGCCGCGTAGCCATCGAGATTCAGCAGTATGAGTTCCGGACGCTTTCTGCGGCCGCGCCGAGCCCCGGCCTGCGGCTGGTGATTTAGACCTTACCTTCCTCCTTGTGGTGCCGGCGCGCCGGACATGTTCCGGCGCGCCTCCTCTTTGTCCTGCTACCTTGATAGTTGACCGATGCAGAGTCCGTATGCACGCTGGATCGTCGCTTGGGAGAACCGCTTGTGCTTTCGCGCCACCAATCGCGTGTGCGTCCGTTCGAATGGGGTCTTGAGTGGACTGAGGCCTGGCCCTGCTCCGGTCGCTTTCCGCGCAATGGACACGATCCGGAATCCTACCTGCGGCGGCTGAACCGCGCGGCAATTGCGGCGAGCGACGATTTCTTCGCGTATCGAACTCCGCTGGATTTCGCGCTAGAGGACGGGTTGCTGCGCTTTACCAGCGCGGTACACACGCCCTATCGGGAGAACAACGTCGTGCACGGCCGATGGTTCCCGGCGCGGCTGAAGCCCAACCGGAAACGAGTGGCTGTGGTGGTGCTGCCGCACTTCAACGCGTCCGCCATCCAGCACAACGCCTTGTGCGCGGGTATGGCCCGGCTTGGAATCGCCGCGCTTCGGTTGAGTCTTCCGTATCATGACTATCGCATGCCGGCCGAGCTCCAGCGAGCCGACTACGCTGTTTCCGCCAACATCGGACGCACCATTGATGCTACGCGCCAGGCCGTGATCGATACGCGGAGTTGCGTCGACTGGCTGGTCTCCCAGGGCTACGAGCGCATCGGAATCTGCGGGACCAGCCTCGGCTCCTGCTACGCATTCCTGGCGAGCGCCCACGATCCGCGCATCTCTGTGAATGTTTACAATCACTGCTCAACCTATTTTGCCGACGTCGTTTGGGAGGGCCTGTCCACCCGGCACATCCGAGAGGGCCTCGAATCGGCTATCACTCTGGATCAGTTGCGCGAAGTGTGGATGGTGATCAGCCCGCCAACCTACATCGACCGTTACGCAAGGCTGAAGAAGAAATCGCTATTCATATACGCCCGCTTCGATACCACGTTTCCTGTCCGATTCTCGCAGCAAGTCGCGAACAAAGCGCGCGAACTCGGCCTGGATCACAAAACCGTGTCGCTGCCGTGCGGCCATTACACAATGGGAGAAACGCCATTCAAGTACCTGGACGGTTATCATATCTGCAGCTTTTTGAAGAAAAATCTCTGAGAAGACGCCGGGAGCCCGGATGGGCGTTCGGCTTCGGTCTAACTTTTTCAAACTCCTCCGCCGATCATTTCCCTATGGCACTCGTGTCGCCAGGTAGAGCTATGTGCAGAATCGCTCTATTCCTCATTTCACTTGGATTTATAAGTGTTTTCGGATTCGGCCAGAAAGCCCATTCGGGGATGGAGGCTGCGACCCGCGCGAGTTTGCCGAACACCACGCCGGACATCACGCCCAGCCGGGGAATCGGCCCGTTCGATGCCAAGCAGGCACAGGAGTGGGGTGCTGCCGCGGAAGTCCTTTGCGCGCAAAGCCGTTACGCCGAGGCCGAGAAGCTTTACTTGAAGCTGCTCGAGGAGCGTGAGCACAACCTCGGCCTTAACAATCCGGAGCTTGCCACCGACCTCAACGATCTGGGCCGGGTCAGTTTCGCGCAAATGAAATATCAGCAGGCGATCGCGTACTACGAACGTGTGGTGCAGATTATGGAAACGTCCAAGGGCCGAACTGACATGGCGCTGGCCGTGCCGCTGGATAAGCTGACGCGAACCTCCCAGGCTCTCGAAAAATACTCACAAGCCGAACAGTATGCCCGCCGCGCCGTTGCCGTGATCGAAAAGAACAAGGGACCGGAGGCGGCGGAATTGGCTCCGGAGTTGATCATTGTCGGCGACCTGCTCAGCTTGCAAAAGCAGTTTGCGAACGCCGAGCCGCTGTATCAGCGGGCGGTGAAGGTCGTGGAAAAATCGGCAGGGAATTCGAGCGTTGAAACACTGGCCGCCTTGGATGGACTCGCCACGGCGTATTTGGAGATGAACCGCCCGGCCGAAGCGGAGGCTGCCTGGCGGCGCGCCTTGTCGGTCCAGGAGAGCGCCTTCGGTCCTTCGAGCATCGAAGTGGCGGGGACGCTCGCCAAGCTTGGGAAGTATTATTTCGATCAAAAGAAGTTCCCCGAGGCAGCCTATTGTTACGAGCGCGAGTTGTTCATCCGCTCGAAGCTACACGGCGAGACGAGTCCGGATGCGCAAGCCACGCTGACGGAAGTCGCACGAGTTTACGGAGCGCAGGGCCGCCATGCCGACGCCGAACCGCTCTATCGCGCGATGCTGTCGGCGAAAGAATTGGATACAGTTACCAGCCTCAACTCACTGGCCGCGTTGCTGGCGAGCCGCGAGCGGAACGCTGAGGCTGAGTCACTGTACAAGACATCGATCGCTGTGCTGGATAAGAGGGGCTTTGTGACAGCGCGCCGGCCCGTGATCAACCCCGCCGATCCGCCGCCGCCGCTGCTGGCCGAGACGCTCGATCAGTATGCCGCGCTTCTAAGGAAGATGCGTAAGAAGTCGGACGCGACGAAGATGGAAACCCGGGCGCGCATCCTGCACGGCGCACCTTCGCCGACCGACGGGTCCGCAGCCAACACGAAGAAGACGCGGTAAGTACTAATCAAGCCAGAGACCCCAGCCGATAAATTAAAGTGATGCTAAGCATCCTGACTCCTGAATTGCGTACCGCGGAAATCAAGACTGCCCCCGAGCGGACGGCAGCCGAGCCCGAGTCCACCGAATTCGAGATCGTGCTGGGTCGGCGCCAGGTGGCGAGTCTGCTGTTCGTGGCGACGGTAATGATCGTTGTTTTCTCCGCCGTGTCGTACCTGGCCGGCAAGGCGGTGTCGCCTGACAAGGCGATCGATTCGGGCGCGACGGTTGCCAGGCCCGCTCCGATGGTAGAGGCGACGATCGTGAGTACATCTGAGCCAGCGAAAGCGGCGCTCGTTTCGCCGGTCCAGGCCGCGCAGCCGGAGCCTCCGCTCTTCGCCGAGCCTGCCACGGGCGCCGTCTACCTCCAAATGGGCGCCGTGGAGAAGGGTATCGCCGTGATCTTGACGGAGGGGTTGCGCAAGCGAGGTTTTCAGGCATTCGCCGCGGCAGGGCCGAACGAGAATGTTTTCCGCGTACTCATCGGCCCGCTACCCGATGCGGAAGCGTTCCAGCGCACGAAGGATGCGTTGCACGAAATTGGACTCAGCACCTTCGTGCGGCGGTACGAGAAATAGCTCCGGCTAGCTGAACGAGTTCATTCAAGCCGCTCCGTGTCGTCGCCGCTCGGTGTGAGTGAATCAGTTTTTGCTCTTACCTGCGGCGGCGCGTCATTTCCGCTTCCACCTGTTTGAATCCCGCCGGAATTTCAAACTTCGAAGCGTCCGCAGGACCGGAGGAAAAGCTGGTTAATTCCGTTGTCGTCTCGATCAACGAAGCTGGGCCTGATGCCTGTTGCGGCTGGTCAGCGGGCTGAGCCTGCTGTTGCTGATCGTCCTTCTTCTTTCGCCCGAAGCCTCCGAAGCCGCCCGCGAGCCGGCCCAGGCCTGCCGCCGCCGCCGCGCCCGGGCTAGCCGAGCTTGACTGCTGCCGCTGTTGGGACTGGGCGGCCGAATTGTCTCCAGGCTGGCCGTCGCCCGCGCCGGCCATCTTCATGACGCTTTGAACCGGCACCCCGTCGACTTTGGACGTTTCCTTGGCAACCTCGGCGAATCCTTTGAGCGTCTCCGCGCGCATCATCCCCAACTGAGCCATCCCCGAGCCGAACAGATAACCCATTTTCTCGCCCATTTTGCGATGGAATGCTTTCACCTCGTCGTAACCCGGCACAGAAGCCATCCAGTTGTCTGTGACGATAGTCATCGCGCCGGAGCGGCCAGACTCCTTGTCGGTCGCTTCAAGCGACATGGTGATGATCATCTCTTTTGCGGTCAGACCCTGAATGGTCTTGCTCTCTCCGGTTGCCTTTGCCGACACCTTGAAGTCTGCCTCAGCCTTAGTAGGCTCGTTGGATTTCTGCTTCTGCGCCTGCTGGACGGCGTCGTCCATCGCCTGTTTCATCTCAGCGAAAGTCATCACGGAGTAGGTCTTCTTATTGAAGTCGATCTGGGTGATAGACTCCTTGTCCAGATCGATGATGCTGGCGTGGTCCTTGGTAAGTGTGACCATGCGGTTACCCTTGATGATGTGCGTGGAGACGACCGGCTCGCGAGCCTGGCGGGTGAACGGCCCGCCCATTTTCATCATGTTTAGCAGGGCGCCGCCGGTCATCTGCGTGGTTTGCTGGTATGTGAAATCGGCGCGCAGCGTAGCGGCACACGATGCGGCGACAAGTGCAGTTGCGATCAGCTTTGACATTATCCTATCCATCTTACAATGACAACGTGGAAACGAAAACATTAAACGGAAAAGTGGCTCTTATCACCGGAGCGAGCCGAGGATTGGGAAAGGCCATGGCCTTGGCGCTTGGAGGCGCGGGAGCCAGGCTCGGGCTGGTGGGGCGCGATAAGGAGAAGCTCCACGAGACCGCTTCGGAAGCTGCGAAGCTCGGGGCTGAATCGGCGGTGTTTGTTTCGGACGTTTCCGAGGAAACACAGGTGCGTGCGCTCGAGCAGCGGGCTGCCGAACGCTTTGGACGCGTTGATATCCTGATCAACAATGCCGGCGTGAACGTGCGCAAGCCCGTGATCGAGTACACGCTGGAGGAGTGGCGTAGAGTGCTCGACACCAACCTTACGGCGGTCTTCCTGATGTGCCGTTCGTTCGTGCCTCTCATGCGCGGGCGCGGCTACGGACGCATCTTGAACATGACCTCAATCATGAGCCACGTTTCGCTTCCCGGGCGCGGGCCGTATTCGGCCAGCAAGGCCGGTTTGCTCGGCTTGACGCGGGCGCTGGCGCAGGAGCTCGCCGGTGAGGGCATTACCGTGGTTGCCATCAGCCCCGGACCGTTCGCGACGGAAATGAACACGGCCTTGATCAACAACCCTGAGGTGAACCGGCAGTTCATGTCGAACGTGCCGCTGGGGCGATGGGGCAAGGTGGAGGAGGTTGGGAAGCTTGCGCTGTTCTTGTGCTCAGAAGAAGCAGGCTACATCACCGGCACCGACATTCTGATCGACGGCGGCTGGACGGCACATTGAGTGGCATGCGCGGTTATCTGATCATGCCATGTTTCTTGAGCGTTTCCACCGTGCTCTCGATTGGCAGAGCTTCCACAGTGCGGCCGTTACCGGTGGTCGTCTCGGCACGGAATAGCGAGTTGTAGATTGCCTCTTCCGTCGCTTCGATCACCGCCGGAAATAGCGGCGACACAGCGTCATTTGAAAGAAGTTTGGCTTCCCTGGATGTAGTAAACGCGATGGCATAGTCACCGCTGCCGTTCGATCCCGCCGAGCCGCTGCGCCCCAATCCCATCATGGTGCGCGCGCCCATCCGGCGGAGATTGCGGGCGTCCACGGGCGCGTCCGTTGCCACTACCATCATGATCGACCCATCGGCATTCGCGGGAGGCGCTCCGCGTGGCCGCTCGACAGGCACGCCCAGGATCGTGAGCCGCCCGCCGAAATTGGATTGCACCAGAACGCCCACGGTGTAGTCGAGCACTTTGCGCGAGGCGGTTCCGATGCCGCCTTTCCATCCGAAGGCGGTGGTCCCCGCGCCGGCGCCGACGCAGCCTTCCTCGACATCGCCTGAATTGGCGCCCTGAATTGCCGCGAACACCTCATCGTGGCCGGAGTAGCGTCCCTGAATATCGTTCAAAGTTCCGTCATTGGTTTCGCCCACCAGCGGATTGATCGAACGCAGGTCGCGATTCCCGTCGAGCGTCAGCATATAATCGATCAGCGCGTCGGCAACACGAAAGGTGTTAAGCGTCGAAGTCAGCAGGATGGGCGTCTCGATCTCGCCCAGTTCGTTTACTTGCGTCGAGCCGACCAACTTCCCGAAGGCATTGCCGACGAATACCGCGCCCGTCACTTTGTCGTGAAACAGATTTCCTGAATGCGGCAGGATGGCGGTAACCCCCGTGCGTACTTTCTCGCCTCGAACCAGCGTGGTGTGACCGACCTTCACCCCGGATACGTCCGTGATGGCATTGCGAGCGCCGGTGGGCAGCGTGCCCACGACGATCCCCAGAGCCCGTGCGCGCGGCCGGGCATTCATGACCAGCCCATGCGCTGGCGCAGCGATGTGATGTGTGCGACATGATGCTTGCCGTGCCAGGCATACAGGGCGAGGTTCTTGTCAAGCGGCACGACACCCAGTTGAGGATGGCGGAACTTGCGCGCAAAGTCGGCTTCAGTCATCGACCGCAGCAGCCGCACCCAGCGATCGTGCAGTGTCTCGAGCAGTGTGAGCGAAACGTCGGCCGGCGTCGAGGCGCTATCGGCCAGCTCCGCCCAAGCCGCTTCTTCGTAGGGCTTGATGGTGGGCTCGTCCTCGGTGAGCGCCAGCTTGAAGCGCACGTAGGCGTTCATGTGGCTGTCCGGGACGTGATGCACCACCTGCCGCACGGTCCAGCCGCCGGGACGATAGGGCGTGTCGAACCGCTCCGGCGTCAGGCCCGCCACTGCTGCACGCATCTTCGCCGGAGCTTCAGCGATCTCGGAGATCCATTGTTCCCGCTGGTGACTGCTGGCTGAGCCCGGGAACGAGAATTTTCCGATCGGGTAGCTCAGAGCTTCCATGGATGGTTCTGGCATTGGCGATTTCCTGGTCCTTGTATTGAAGTTGATACAGCGTCCAATAAATGCCGCGCAGCGCGAGCAGTTCCTGGTGCGTTCCGCTCTCGCGCAGCTTGCCCTTGTGCATGACGAAAATCCGGTCGGCGCGCTGGATGGTGGAGAGGCGATGCGCAATGATCAAGGAGGTGCGGCCTTCCACCAACCGCGCCAGCGCCTCGCGCACGCGAAACTCGGTTTCCGTGTCAACGCTCGACGTGGCCTCGTCCAGAATCAAGAAGCGCGGGTTGTGGGCCAGCGCGCGGGCGAAACTGATGAGCTGTTTCTGGCCGGTGGAAAAGCCGTTGCCGCGCTCGCGCACCGGCTGCGCGAACCCTTCGGGAAGCTCACGCACGAACTCGAGCAGGTTGACTTGCCCGGCGGCCTGCTCCACCGCTTCTTCTTCGATCCATTGCGTTCCGAGGCGGATATTCGAGTCGACGGTGCCGGTGAAAAGATACGGATCTTGCAGGACGACTCCGAAGTGCCGCCGCAGATCATCGAGCGCGAGTTCGCGAATGGCGATGCCGCCGACGCGGATCGAGCCGCGCTGGATGTCGTAGAAGCGGAGCAGGAGACTGGCGAGGGTGGTCTTGCCCGCTCCGGTGTGGCCCACGACGGCGATCGTTTCGCCGGGGTTAATGCGGAAACTGACGTCACGCAGGACCCAGTCTTCGTCCTTGTATGCGAACCAGACGTGCTCGAACTCGATGGCCAGCGGGCCCTCTGGAAACGGGCGGGCATCGGCCGGCGAGGCGATGCTCGGCGAGGTATCGAGCAGCCGGAAGACGCGTTCGCTCGCCGCCATCGCCGATTGAAGGATGTTGTATTTTTCGCTGAGGTCCTGGATGGGACGGAAGAAGCGCAACCCGTACTGAAAAAAGGCAATCAACACGCCGAGGGAAATCGCGCCGGCGCGGATGCGAAAACTGCCATACGCGAGCAATAGTGCCAGCGCCAACATCCCTAGAAATTCGACCACCGGGTAGAACCACCCGTAAGCCTGGATCGCGTCCTTGAACGCCTCCATGTGGTCGCGATTAATGCGATCGAAGTCCGCGCGGCTGCGTTCCTCGCGATTGAAAAGCTGCAGTACGGCCATGCCGTTGACGTGCTCCTGCAAGTACGCGTTGATGCGCGCGACGGCGACGCGAATGCGGCGATAGCTCTGCTGCACGTAACTGCGGAAGCGCGCTGTCACCAGGACGACCAGCGGCATTACAGCCAGCATCAAGGCGGTCATCCCGGGGCTCAGTTGGAGCATCGTGAGGACAATGAAACTAAGCATCAAGACATCGCCGAGAATCGTCACCAGGCCGGACGCCCACAACTCGTTCAGGGCGTCCACATCGGTGGTGACGCGCGTGATCAGCCGGCCCACGGGATGGCGATCGTAGTAAGCGAGGTCGAGGCGCTGGAGATGCTCCATCAATTCGCGGCGCAGGTCGAACATGGCGAGCTGGCCGGTGCGCTGCATCAAATAGGTCTGGACGAACTCGCACAGGAATCCGACAAGCAGAGCCGCCAGGTACAGCGCCGAGATCTGGACCAGCCCTGCCCAAGTGTCTGAGGCGAGCCAGCGGTCGATCGGGGAGGTTACGGGATGGTCCGGCTTGGCAAGATAACGATCGATGGCGAGCTTCGTCAGCAAAGGCCCCGCCACTTGCGCCAGCGACTGGGCAAACAGAAACAACAGCGATACGAACACCGCGCCGCGGTAGCGCCGCAAGTAGCGGACCAGCCTTCGCATCAGCCGGCCATCATAAGCTTTGCCGAGAACTTCTTCTTCCACGGCGGGTATAAGTCCAGCGTAACCCAGTCGACACGAGGCAGGCCGCGAAGGTCCCGGACCTGGCTGGTGTTGGACTTGGCGGTCCTGTCTGCCGCTACTCGTGCCGGAGCGTAATCATCGGATCGACACGCGTCGCGCCTCGCGCCGGCGCCAGCGCAGCGAGGGTCGATACTGCCAGGACGAGCACCGCGACCGCGGCAAAGGTCGCCGGATCGAGAGTGTCGACCTCGTAAAGCATCGTGCGCATCAGACGGACGGATCCTGCGGCCCCGCAGAGACCGCAGAAGATTCCAGCCAGCGCCAGCGGCAAGGTCTGGTTGGCAATCAACTTCACAATACGTGCACGGCCCGCCCCGAGCGCCATGCGGATACCGATCTCGTGCGTGCGCTGGGTGACCTCGTATGCCATCACGCCATAGATCCCGAGCATCGCCAGCACGAGCGCCAGGCCTGCAAAGATGCCGATCAGCAGCAGCGAGAAGCGCGATTGCCAGATAGCGTTGCCGATGGCGTGCTCAAGCGTCTGCACCTGCGAGAGCGGAAGGTTGCGGTCCACGCTCCAGATAGCGTTCTTTACGGCACGCGTCAGGGTGGCGGCATCCACGTCCGTACGCACCACCAGGGTGATGTAGCTCGTCCAGGGAGGTGCGCCGCTCAGAAACCCGGGGTCCTGGAGGAATGGAATATAGACCTCGTTGTCCGGAGCATCCGCCCAGCGTTGTTTCACGCTCTTTACCACGCCGACAACGGTAAGCCACTTCGGATTCCGCCGGGGATCATCGAGCGTGATGCGTTTCCCGAGAGGGTCTTCGTTAGGAAACTCGCGCTTCGCCAGCGTCTCGTTGATCAGGGCGACAGGCGGTGTACCGGCGGTGTCGCGATCCGTGAAATCCCGGCCTTTTGCGAGGCGCATCCGCATTGCCGCAAAGTAATTCGGGCGTGCTACGCGATAGATGGTGTGCAGCTCCCGTCCCCGGACCGGCAGGGGTCGGCCCTCGATAGCGACGTTCATGCCCCAGGTGTCGCCCGCGAGCGGCAGATGATTCGTCATGCTGGCCAGGCGAACGCCTGACACGGCTTCGACGCGCTCGATCAGCGTGCGATAGAGCGTCTCGCGGCCCGCGCCGACGTAGTCCCGGCGTCCCGCAACGGAGACCGCCATCGTAAGGACATTGTGGGGATCGAAGCCTGGATCGACGGCGCGCAAGCGCAGAAAGCTGCGCATCAGCAGGCCCGCGCCGATCAGCAGCACTAGCGCCACCGCGATCTCCGCGACTACCAGCATCCTCCGCAAACGGGCGCCGGCCGCCCCCGGTGTCGATCCGCGGCCGCATTCCTTGAGCGCGTCATTCACGTCCCCTCGCGCGGAGGCGAAAGCGGGCGCTGTGCCGAACAGGATTCCGGTGAGCAGCGCCAGCGCCAGTGTGAAAAGAAGCACGGGCATATCGAGACCGATCTGGTCCCAACGGGGAAGACGCTCCCGGAATTCACCGGAATCCGGACGTAGCAGGGCTTGAAGCGCCCGCGTGCTCCAGGCGGCCAGAAACAGGCCCAGGGCGCCCCCGGCAAGTGACAGCACCACACTTTCCGTGAGGAACTGACGCGCGATCCGCAGGCGCTGCGCTCCCAGCGAGAGACTGCGATCTCCTTCTGGCGTGCGGTGGCGCGCGCCAGCGCCAGGTTCGCCACGTTGGCACAGGCGATCAGCAGCACCAATCCGACCGCGCCGAGCAGAACCCGCAGCGCCGGCCGCAGACGCCCCACCGCCTTCTCGGTGAGCGAATCGATCACGAGCCGCATGCCGGTGTTGGTGTCTGGGAAGGCGACTTCGAGGTTATGGCAGATCTGGTCCATTTCCGCTTGCGCCGCCGCCGTCTCGATGGCCAGTCTCAAACGCGCGAACACCCGCAGCGAATGGCTGCCACGCTGGGTCAGGCGCGCGGAGAGATCGAGCGGCGCCCACATCTCCGCCTGCGTCACCCAGAAGGGGGCGAAGTGAAACTCAGGAGGCATGACGCCGATGATTGTGTAGCGTTCACCGTCGAGCAGGATCTTCTGGCCGACGATCTCCGGCTCCGCCCGGAAGCTCCGCTGCCACAGGGTGTATCCGAGCACGACCACGCGATCTTTGCCCGGCCCGAAGTCGCCCGCGTCAAATGTGCGTCCGCGCAGGGGAACGACACCGAGCAACGGAAACATGTCTTCACTGAAATGCTGGCCGACGATCTCCTCCGGCGCGTCGCGGCCGGTGAGACTCGCGCTCCATAACTCGGCCGCGCCCACACGCTCGAACGACCGCGCTTGTTTACGAACATCGAGGAAGTCGGCGGGCGAAACGGGATTCGAGCCGTGGCCCAGCACCGTAACCAGGCGGCCGGGATCATGGTAGGGCAGGGGAGTGAGCAGTACTGCGTGCACCACGGAGAAAATTGCCGTGTTCGCGCCGATGCCGAGAGCCAAAGCCAGAACCGCCATGATGGTGACGGCACGGTTTTGCATCAAGACACGCAGGGCGTAGCGGAGATCGCGGACCATAACGAATAGACTGCGCCGGGAGTTTTGGGTTTGCCGCAAATTCACCTGCTACATTAGGGTGAATGGACGGGGTGATCGTAGTCGATAAGCCACGCGACTGGACCTCGCACGACGTCATAAACCGGGTGCGCCGCCTGGCGGGCACACGCAAAGTCGGACATCTGGGAACGCTCGATCCGTCGGCCACAGGCGTACTGCCGCTGGTGATCGGCAGGGCCACGAGACTCGCTAAATTCTACACGCGGAATGACAAGCTCTACGAAGGCGTGATCCACTTCGGTTACTCGACGGATTCCTACGACGCCGATGGTGAGCCAACATCGCCTGAGAGCAGTTACGTGCCGCACACGGCGGAGATCGAAGCGGCTCTGGGGCAGTTTCGCGGAAAATTGCGCCAGATCCCGCCGCCGGTATCGGCCAAAAAGGTCGCCGGCAAACCGGCCTACGTCCTGGCGCGCAAGAATCAGCCGGTGGAACTGAAGCCTGTGGAGATTGAGGTCTACTGCCTGGAGATTCTGCGTGTGGAAGGCGCCGAGGCGGAGGTGCGAGTGCACTGCGCGGCCGGTACTTATCTGCGCAGCATCGCACATGAGGCTGGACAGATTCTCGGCTGCGGCGCTTTCCTTAAGGAGCTCCGCCGCACGGCGTCCGGCGATTTCAAGATTGAAGCAGCCAGGACGCTCGAGCAGTTGGCCGAGTTGGCGGAGGCCGATCGTCTGAGCGAGGCGCTGATTCCGGTGGCACAACTTCTGCCGGAGTTTCCGTCGGAGAGGGTGGACTCAATTACCGCCGGACAAATCCGCAACGGGCGCGACTTTCGTGTCTCACCTTTTCAGGCACGCAAGAACGCGCGTTACGTCAAAGCTGTGACGGCGCAAGGCGACCTGGTGGCGATCGGTGAGGCGCGCCTGCCGCATCTCTATCATCCAGTACTGGTGTTGTAGAAGAACACAGCCAGGAATTGCCGCGCCACTTGTGAAAGAACGTTCATTTTCGAGTGGTATTAATAGTAAGCGGGTTTTTGTATTCTAATGACGCTGCATCTATTCCTGTGTGGTCTCGTGCTGTGGTTGGGGGGCGCTGGGCTGGCCAGGCAGCAGGAGACGCCTGACACCAGGCCGGCCGATACATTCTTCGCCGGCACAGTTGTTGAATATTCCCCCGAAAAGATTATCGTGTCACGTGTGTTGCAGGCGAAAACAGACAAACGGGAGTTCCGCATCACACCTGAGACCAAGATCGAAGGCAAGCTGCGCTTGAACGTGCGGGTGACCGTTCGCTATATCAGCGACGAAGACGGCGACACCGCGACATTGATCATTGTGCGGCCGCCACAAAAGAAAAAATTGCTCTAGCTCTTCTTCTTTCGTTTAGAAACCCAATCCGGCTTAATCACCTGCCGTCCGCGTCCCAGGGCGAGCGCTTGAGCCGGTACGGGATCGGTGATAACACTACCTGCGCCTACGTAACTCTCCGGGCCGATCTCGATCGGCGCAACCAGCGTCGCGTTGCTGCCGATGAAGGCTCCTGCGCCGATCTTGGTTTCGTGTTTTTTTTCGCCATCAAAGTTGCACGTGATTGTTCCTGCTCCGATGTTGCTGCCGGCGCCGATCTCGGCATCGCCGAGGTAGGCCAGGTGCTGGCTCTTAGCGCCCGCGCCGAGGCGGGTTTTCTTGAGTTCGACGAAATTGCCGATACGGGCGTCCGGACCCACGCGGGCGTCCATGCGCAGCCGGGCAAACGGGCCAATGCGCGCGCCCTCCTCGATTCTCGAATCGGCGATCAGAGTGTAGGGCGCGACAGTGACGCGGTCGGCCAGGACCGTGGATTCGAGGATCGCGCCGGCGCCGATCCGGCAGTCCTGGCCGATCTCGGTGCTTCCCAGCAAACGGGCGAAGGGCTCAATGATTGTGTCCATGCCGGCGCATACCTGGACGTCGATCGTCACGGTCTCCGGCCGCTCTATGGTGACGCCTGAGAGCATCAGCGCTTCGGCTTTGCGCTGGCGCAGGAGGCGATCGGCATCCGCCAGATCGACTCGGGTGTTGATGCCGAGCAGTTCGTTCGCCTCGTCGAGGTGCATCGGCTGGACGTGGTGGCCATGCCGCGCGAGGATCTCCGCCATATCGGTCAAATAATATTCGCCAGAAGCTTTGTTGGGCTCAATTTCGTCGATATGCCTCCACAAAACCTCCGCACGGAAGCAGTAGATGCCGGAATTGATCACGCGAATCGAGAGCTGCTCCTTCGTGCAGGCTTTTTGCTCGACAATCGCGCGAACGTTGCCCTGTTCATCGAAAAGCACACGTCCGTATCCGGTCGGGTCCGGGAGAGTCGTGGTGATGAGAGTGGCAGCGGCATTCGAGCCTGCTTGCGCATCCCGCAGCCGGGTTAGCGTGGACCCGGAGAGCAGGGGCGTGTCGCCGTAGAGGACCATCAGCAGGCCCTCTTCTTGGGACAGCGCCTTGCAGGCTGACGCCACCGCATGGCCCGTACCCTTCTGCTCTGTCTGGCGCACGAATCTGATGCCTTGCGGCTGAAGCAGCGCCTCAACTTCCTCGGCCTGATGGCCTGTGACGGCGATGATCCGTTCTGCGGGTGCGACGGCCCGTGCCGCCGCGACGACGTGCTCGACCAGCGCCAGACCGCCGGCACGATGCAGCACTTTCGCCCGCTTGGACCGCATGCGCGTGCCAAGTCCCGCCGCCAGCACGACAACCGTGGTATTCATGATGCACGTTTCCGATTGGCGAGCCGGCCCTGCTCGGCCAACTCGAAGGCCACCGCCCCGATGGCGCCCGGATCATGACGGATTTTTTCCTGGAAGCGGCGGCCGGACATGCGCAACAAGTCTGTGCCGAGCACCTCGACCCCGAGACGCTCCAGGTTTTCGACATCGTTGTCGATAGGCCGGGCGGCGTGCGCCTGATAGCGCTCGACCGCCTTTCCGGAGATCGGCCGCGTATTTATCACGCAGACGTCGATCAACGGCCGGGGCAGGTTCCTCCCGCAATGACGCAGCAGCGCGGCGAGGTGGTCCGAGGCGCGGAAATTGGTGGTCTCGCCTGGCTGCGACATCAGATTGACGAAATACGCCTTCAGAGCTGGGGAGGCGGCTATCGCCTGAGGTATTCCGTCGACCAACAGGTTCGGAATCACGCTGGTGAAGAGAGAGCCGGGTCCGAGCGTGATCAGGTCCGCGCGCGCCATGGCCTCCAGCGTTTCCGCGAGCGGCTTGGGGCGCCTGGGCCGGAGGGCGATTCGATGGATGCGCGATTTGCTGCGGCTGATGCGCGTCTCGCCTGCCACCTTGGTGCCGTCAACCAGGATCGCTTCGAGCACGACGTTCGCGGCTGTCGACGGATAGATTCGCCCCACCACGGCCAGCACTTCAGCCGAGAGTTTCACTGCATGGCTGAAGTCGCCCGTCAAGTGCGTCATTGCCGTGAGAAACAGATTCCCGAAGCTGTGGCCCTTCAGGCCGCGGCCGTTCGAAAACCGGTATTGAAACAGCCGGGCCAGCAGCAGTTCATCTTCGGAGAGCGCGACCATGCAGCTGCGGATGTCGCCCGGCGGCAGAACATCGAACTCGCGGCGCAGCCGTCCGGAGCTGCCGCCGTCATCAGTCACAGTAACGACGGCTGTTATATCGACCAGGCCCCCGCCCACTTTGGCGTAGCGCTTAAGCCCGCGCAGGAGCGTGGCCAAGCCGCTGCCGCCGCCTATCGACACAATTCGCAAGGGAGCCGATAATCGAGATTCAGGCATGCTCCTCTTGAGGATCTCACGGCGAGGGTGCAGGCTCCAAGGAGGGTTTTAGGAGGCTCTCTTGCGGCGCGGCTCTTCCTGGTCGTCGTAGACTGAAACCTGTTCGAGATCATCGGCCTCGAACACCTGGTCGCAGTCCATACACCTGACGTAATCGACCCCGTCCCGCCGCATCAGAAACTCCGTGCGCTTGTGTTCACAGCCCGGCATAGATGCAGGTTATTCCTTATTCTAGTCAAGGTCGTAACCTTGTCAAGCCCCCATTAGTACCTAGTAGTCAGGTTAATCCTTTATTAATCCAGAAAGTAAAGGCAGGAACAGGGATACCACCGCGGAGGGCACGTTATCATTGGAGCTATGAGACGCACCGCCTTTCTTGCCGGACTCCTGCTCGCCGCGCTTGCCGCTGCTCCCGCTGCCCGCGAGCACGCCAACGATCCCCGCCTGAAAAAAGCCTTCCGCAAGCCGGCCGACAACGGCTGGATCTTTGTCCACCTGGAAGGGACGCCGGGAGTGATCGGGTTCCAACACGGCTATCTGCTCGCTCCGGAAATCGCCGACGCGCATAGGGCGGTGAAGGTGGCGATTACGCATGGCTCAAAGGACTGGTCATTCTTCCGGAACGCCGCGGAAAAAGTCCTCTGGCCGCACATCGAGCCGGAGTATCGCCAGGAGCTCGAGGGCATTGTTGAGGGGCTATCGGCGAAGGGCGTGGCGCTCGATCTGTGGGACGTCGTCGCCACAAATGCCTGGCTCGAGCTTGATCCCTATTATGTGAAGTGGGTGGACAAGGACTCCACGCGCGTGACCGGCGATCATTGCAGCGCCTTCGTTGCCACCGGCAGTTACACCCGTGACGGAAAGCCGGTGATCGGGCACAATAACTGGACCGATTACATGACCGGCTCGCGCTGGAACATCATCTTCGATATCGCTCCGGAGAAAGGCTACCGCTTCATCATGGATGGCATGCCGGGCTTGATCCACTCCGGCGACGATTTCGGAATCAACTCAGCCGGCATCATGATCACCGAGACCACCATCAGCCAGTTCCACGGATTCGATCCAGCCGGAACCGCGGAGTTCGTGCGTGCCCGGAAGGCGATGCAGTATTCGGCGTCGATCGATGATTTCGCGCGCATCATGAAGGGCGCGCATCATGAAGGAAGGCAACAACGGCGGCTACGCAAACGACTGGCTGATCGCCGACCGCAAAACCGGCGAGATCGCGAGCCTGGAGCTGGGCCTGAAGCACGTCAATCTGTGGCGCACTCGCGACGGCTATTTCGTGGGCTCGAACTATCCGATCGAGCCCGCGCTTGCCAAGGACGAGACCGATTTCCCGATTAACGACCGCAACCAGAGTGCGAACGCCCGGCACATCAGGTGGGACCAGTTGATGAGGGAGAACAAGGGCCGCATCGATGTCTCACTTGGACAGAAGTTCCTGGCCGACCACTTCGATTCGTTTTCAGAGAAAACTCAACCCAGCGAGCGTACGCTTTGCGGGCACGTCGAGTTGTCTGAACGTGGGTCAAAGCCGTGGCAGCCTCCGTTCGGTCCCGCCGGCGCCGTGCAGAACAAAGTCGCTGACGCCACCATGGCGGAGCAGATGTCGCTCGCCGCATCGATGGGCCATTCCTGCGGCATTCATTTCAAGGCCGCCAGGCACCTGAAGGAACACCCGGAGTTCGCCTGGGAAAAGGGCACCTTGCGCGACCTCGACTCCCATCCGTGGACGGTGTTCAAGATCGCGAAGTGAGGCGACTCTCCGGTCTATCCCTCATCGCCTTTCCGCCCAAGCCATTCCGTCTGGGGAGCCAACGGAAATCCGGCCCGCCGGTTCCAGTGTCTTCAGATCGATGACCGCGACGTAATTGTCGCCATTCACAGCCACGTACGCGCGCGATCCGTCCGGCTGCATCAGGATGCCTTCCGGGCTGCGGCCCAGTTTCATCCGCTTGATCTCTTTCCGCGCAGACGCGTCGAGCACTACCAGTTCACCACCTTCGAGGTCAGAGATGAATACCAGCTTGCCGTCCGGCGTGAATTTGAGCCGGTTGGAGCGCTTGGTTTGCGCGTTGATCGTCTGGTTGACCTTCTTGGAGGCGATGTCGATGATGGAGACTCCGCCGTCGCGCGAGTGTGCGGTCCAAACCTGCTTTCCGTCCGGAGAAAGATCGATGGCCTCCGGCCCTTTGCCGACCGGAACCACGGTTTCGTTCCAAGCCAGCGGGCCGGAACCGCGGTCCATGATCGTGATACTGTCGGAGCCAATATTGGATGTGAAGATCTGATTGCCATCTTTACTGAGAACGACCATGTGGGTGGAATTCTGGCCGGTTCCGAGCAGCCAGTCGACCTGATTGCTCGCCGGGTCGTAACGCCCGACCAGCTTATTGACCTCGGCGGTAAAGTACACCTTTCCGTCAGCGAAGGCCATGCCGTGAGGACGCCGGAGGGGGCCCAGGTCGACCCGGCGCAGCTCCTTCTGAGCAGCCAGGTCGATGACGGAAATCGTGCGGCCAGGATTCTGCGCCGTGCCATAGTTGCCGACAAAGGCGAGCTTTCCGTCCGTCGACGACGTGACTTCGTGGGGGCCTTCGCCGGTGGGTACCTGGCCCACCACTTTCCTGGAAGCGGGGTCGACGATGGCGAGCGAGCCTTCTTTGTTGAGGACCAAGAGCGCGGGAGAGGGAGTTTCGGCCGGCGCCAGGCTTGCGGCAAACACCAGAGCGCCGGGCGTGATCATCCATGTGAACGAAGTTTTGTGCGGCCTCATAGCCAGTCATTCTACGCAGTTTGGTAGGCTGTTTGTGCATGAGGCTCTTACTTCTCTCAGCTCCCTTGCTGCTTGCCGCCGCAGCCGCGTTTGAGCAAGAAACGGCGCCCGCGCCGGAACTCAATGCAGCGGAAAAACAATTTCAGGAGGCGATGACCAACGTCACCATGACCGGTCACTTTACGGTGGGCGACAGCACGGATCTGCACGAAGACCGCTACGTGATAGAGAGCGTTTCGAAGGTCAAGGGGGACCTGTGGAAGTTCGAAGCGCGCATCCAATACAACAAGAAGGATGTGAAGATCGCGATGCCGCTCCCGGTGAAATTCGCGGGCGACACGCCAGTGATCTCGCTGACTAACTACGCGGTGCCCGGCCTCGGATCGTTTACAGCGCGGGTAGTGATATACAACGGCTCTTACGCCGGCACGTGGGCCGGAGCAACGGGGCATGGTGGAACGCTGTTCGGCAAGATCGTGAAGAACGACGCAGCGCCGCAATAGATGCCGGAACTGCCGGACATCGTGGTTTACATGGAGGCGCTCGAGCAGCGCATTCTGGGCCGCGTGCTGGAGCGCGTGCAGATCGCCGGCCCGTCGTTGTTACGCACCGCCGATCCGCCGCTCGATTCCACATTTGGCCATAAGGTGTCTGCCCTTCGGAGAATCGGGAAGCGCATTGCCGTCGGGTTCGATCACGACGTCTGGATGGTTTTGCACCTGATGATCGCGGGCCGGCTTCATTGGAGCGAGCGGGAACGGTCCCCCGATGGGAGGCGCATGCTGGCTGCGTTCGACTTCGAGTCGGGTTGCCTGACGCTGACCGAAGCCGGGGCGCGGAAGCGGGCGTCGCTCCACATAGTGACGGGAGAGCCGGGGCTCGCGGGCCTCGATCCCGGTGGAATCGACGCGCTGGCCTCGTCTCTTGAAGGCTTCGCGGCAGCTCTCACTTCGGCGAACCACACGCTGAAGCGGGCGCTCACGGACCCGCGGCTTTTCAGCGGAATCGGCAACGCTTATTCGGATGAGATTCTGCATCGGGCGCGGCTTTCGCCGGTGGCGCTGACGCAGCGCCTGCAGCAGGCCGAGATCGCGCGCCTGCACGACGCCACGCGCAAAACTCTTCTCGAATGGACGGCGAAGCTGCGCTCCGAGGCGGGCGGCAAATTCCCGGAGAAGGTCACGGCATTTCGCGAAGGGATGGCCGTGCACGGCCGGTTCGGTCAACCGTGCCCCCGTTGCGGCGCGAAGATCCAGCGCATTCGTTACGCTTCGAACGAGACCAACTACTGCCCGAAGTGCCAAACCGGCGGTCGGCTGCTCGCCGACCGCGCGCTCAGCCGGCTGCTTCGCGAGGATTGGCCGCGAACGCCGGAGGAACTGGAAGAGATGCGGCGGCGCTAGCGGCGCTTGCTATACTCGGAAAGCAAACCCGTTACGCGCTGGAGTGGCGGAACTGGCAGACGCACGGGACTCAAAATCCCGCGCCCTTCACTGGGCATGAGAGTTCGACCCTCTCCTCCAGCACCAAACAATTCCCAAAAAGTTATAGCCTTAGCGCGTCGAGCCGGGCCTTCGATGCAGTTCGCGCTTAAAGGGCTCGTTGCGGAGCCGGTGGTAAAGGGACACTGCGCTGCTGTAGGCTCAGGTTGTGGCACGAAGGTTTGCATGAAGCTTTCTAGTCTCGCTCTTTTGGCGGCGGGCTTGTGCTTGTTGGCCGGTATTTACCTCTTCGCGTTTCAGCCCGCGGGCGGTTACCATCTGCTCAAGAAAATTCCTCTTGGTGCAGCAGCGGGCGGAGGCGAATACTTCGATTACATTACTCTTGATGCCGCGGTGCGCCGCGCCTACCTCTCGCACGGCACAGAGGTCAAAGTAGTCGATGCGGACAGCGGCGCAGTAGTGGGCAACATTACGGGGTTGAAACGGG
>QHXU01000184.1:20779-32743 GCA_003223065.1 Acidobacteriota bacterium
CGTCGCAGACGGCAAAGGCATGATCTACGACAACCTCGAGGACACGAATGAGCTGATAGCGATTGATTCCCGCACTCTCAAGATCAAAGCACGATGGCCGGTCGCGCCCGCGGGACAGCCCGTGTCCATGGCGATGGATCGACAGCACCGGCGGCTATTCATTGGAGGCCGAAACCCCAAGCTCCTGGTGGTCATGGATGCAGACAGCGGCAAAATCATTGGCCAGCCGTTTCCGATCGGCGATCGTGTGGACTCAAACGTCTATGACCCTGAAACCGGTATGGTAGCCAGTTCTACGCGTGAGGGCACGATCCACATATTCCACGAGGACTCGCCCGACAGGTTCAGCATAGTCGAGACTGTCAAGACTGAGTTCGGAGCCAAGACGATGGCGCTCGATCCGAAGACGCACAATCTCTTCGTGGACACATCTGATTTCGACGCGCCTCCGGCTCCCACCGGGAAGCAGCAAGACCCGGAACGTTCCGCCTACTGATTTATGGACGCTGAAGAACGATCACCCTATTAGTTGGGATATGCTTGAGCGTTTGAGAAAACGAAACGAGTGGAAGTACTTCGGCATTTTGCCGCGAGCCGATCGCCCCCTCGCGATTGCATGGTGGTTTGTGCTCCTGTTGCGAGGGCTGCTGCCGCCGATGTTCGCCATCGCCATGGGTGCGCTGGTCGGAGCGGTTCAGCGCGGCGACCCGCTTGCCACACAGCTTGGATTGGTCGGAGTCGTGTTCGTTCTGCTGCAGGTATTGTCGCCCTTCCATCAAGCGATCGGCACAAACCTGGGCAGCCGCACGTCCGCGTGGCTCTATGACGAACTGACCACGGCTTGCATTCGCCCGCCAGGAATGGGACACCTCGAAGACCCGCGTCTCACCACCGACCTCACCGTGGCGCGAGATTTCGATCTCGGAATCAGCGGCCCGCCTCTGTCCATCTCGATGGACTTCATAGCCTCCGGACTGGTGGAGATGGTGGGCGGGCTCGCTTCGGCGGCAGTGCTGGCGGCATACGCGTGGTGGGCGCCGCTGCTGCTCGCCGGCGCGTGGCTCGGTACGCATTGGCTCCTGCGCGAAAGCGCCGTCTGGCGCGATCGGAACACCGACGAGGTTCGTGAAGCGCAGCGCCACGCCGATTACGCCTACCGGCTCGCGGTGGACCCGCCAGCCGCCAAGGAATTGCGGCTCTTCGGGCTCGCAGCGTGGACCATCGAGCGGTTCACATCACGACGCCGGCGCCTCTTCGACCTGCGCTGGCAGGCGACGCGCTTGCGGGAGCGGCCCGTGCTGTGGAGCCTGCTGCTCGTGCTATCGGCGAACGTTCTGGTGTTTTGGGCGATGGCCACGGACGCCGCCGCGGGACGTCTGGACCTGGCGCGGATCGTGACCTTCGCAAGCGCGGCGGTGAGCACCAGCATGATCGCTTTCGGTGGATTATCGTGGGCTCTCGACGGCGCCGCTGCTCCAACCGGCGCCGTGCTCCGCTTGAAGGAAGCGATGGATCCGGCGGGAGCGCTGCCCCAGGGCACCCGCAGTGCCAAGGGGATGCCGGCGCGGGAGATCCGGTTCCGCCATGTCAGCTTCGCCTACCCGGCATCGCCCGACGTAACGCACGCCGCGCCGGTACTCAAGGACTTCGATCTGACGATTCCAGCGGGCTCATCGCTCGCCATCGTCGGGCAGAACGGCGCCGGCAAGACCACGCTCGCGAAGCTGTTGTGCCGGCTGTACGATCCGCAGAACGGCGCAATCGAGATCGACGGCATCGATCTGCGTGAGCTGGACCTCGATGCCTGGCGCGCACGCCTGACGGCCGTCTTCCAGGATTTCATCCGTTTCGAGCTGCCGTTGCGAGACAACGTGTCCCCTTCAGGCGCGCCCGACGATGTGATCCGGGCGGCGCTGGCCGATGCGGGCGCGGCGCATCTTGCGAATCTTGACACCGTGCTCGCGCGCGGTTACGAGGGCGGAACCGATCTTTCGGGCGGCCAGTGGCAACGCATCGTGCTCGCGCGGGCCTTGTGCGCCGTGAAGCTCGGCGCCGGCCTGGTGCTGCTGGATGAACCCACGGCCCAGCTCGACGTGCGCGGCGAGGCGGAGATCTTCGATCGAATCCTGGATGCAACCCGCCACGCCACCACGATTCTCATCTCGCACCGGTTCTCTACGGTGCGTCAGGCGGACCGCATATGCGTTCTCGAAAACGGCCGCGTGGCCGAACTCGGCACCCACGACGAGCTGATGGCGCTCGGCGGACGCTATCGCACGATGTTCGAATTGCAGGCCTCGCGCTTCGACGCCGGAGAGGGCGAGGAAGGAGTAGCACTCGATGTCCTCGCGTGAGAATCCGCGGGCTGACGACCTGCCGCCGGCCCTACCCGCGATGTGGCGGGCGCTCAAGCGCGGCTATCAGGCGGAACCCCGGCTACTGGTGGTCGCATTCGGGCTATCGTTGCTCGCGGCGTTGCCTGATGCGCTGCTGGCGCTATGGCTGAAGCTGTTGGCCGATGGTGTACTGGGCGGCGAGCGCAGACTGGCGACGACCGCCGCAATTGGACTCGGCGTCTCAGCGGCAGCAACCTGGTTCCTGCGCGTGGTCAGCGACCGGACGCAACGGCGTTTCCGCGACCGGGTGACGATTGCTCTCGAATCCCATGTGGCCAAACTGCAGGCGTCGGTGGCGACGATCGCTCATCACGAGCGTCCGGAGTACCTCGACCGGCTCGCAGTACTGCGCGACCAGGTGTTCGTGCTCGACCACATGTACATGTCGCTGTTTTCGACCTGCGGGTGGATCCTTCGGCTCGTCGTGACGGTGGCGCTGCTGATGTCGATTCATCCGGCGCTGGGGCTGCTGGCGGCGTTCGCGCTGCCGACAGTGCTGACCTCCAGCTGGCGGCCCGGAGTCGAACGCGCCGCTGAAGAGCGGGGAGCCTCCGCCAACCGTCTGGCGCGGCATCTGTTCAACACCGCCACCACGGCCCCTCCTGGCAAGGAGGTTCGCGTCACGCGGATCGGCAATCGCCTTGTGACCGAGCGACGCGCCGCTTGGGAACGCTGGTACGGGCCGGTGGCCGCGGCCCGCTGGAGCAGCGCCGTTTGGCACGCGCTCGCCTGGGCCATCTTCGCAGCCGCCTACGTGGGAGCGGTAATATTCGTCTCATCGGGGCTTCGCGCCACTCCCGGTCAGGTTCTGTTGGTACTGGCGGCCGGCGCGCGTCTCTCGGCGTACATCGGCGCAACCGTGGGAGAGATCGGTTTCCTTCGCGGCATTTGGCTCGACGGTTCCCGGCGGCTGGCATGGCTGGAGGATTACGCTGCGTCTCTGGTGGAGCATGCCGACGCGCCGGCGCCGGAGCGGCTGGTGGAGGGGATCCGCCTTGAGCACGTGTCCTTCGCCTATCCGGGGACGTCGCGCCGCGTGCTGGACAATGTCAGCCTGGAGTTGAAGCCCGGTTCGGTGGTGGCCATTGTCGGAGAGAACGGCGCCGGCAAGAGCACGCTCGTGAAGTTGCTGTGCCGCCTCTACCAACCCGACGAGGGGCGCATTCTGGTCAACGGATTGGATCTCGCGCGGATCCCGCCCGACGAATGGCGATCGCGTCTCGCCGGCGCGTTCCAGGACTTCTTTCGTTTCGAATTCCGCGCGCGCCATACCGTAGGCGTCGGCGACGTTCCCAGGCTTGAAAACGAGCCTGCCGTGATGGCGGCCGTAAACCGCGCCGGAGCCGAGGATGTGTTGGAACGATTCGCTGCCGGACTGGAGACGCAACTGGGAGCGACCTGGCCCGGCGGTGTTGAGGTGAGCTTCGGCCAATGGCAAAAGCTCGCGCTGGCCCGTGGATTCATGCGCGATCATCCGCTACTGCTGGTGCTCGACGAGCCGACCGCGGCGCTCGATGCCGAGACTGAGCACGCGCTCTTCGAGCGGTACGCGGCGGCCGCCCGCGGTTCCACGCCGGATGGCCGCATCACCATCCTGGTATCGCATCGATTCAGCACGGTCCGCATGGCCGATCTGATCGTCGTGCTCGATGGCGCGCGCGTCGTGGAAGTAGGCACGCATGAAGCGCTGATGGCGAAGGGCGGACAGTACGCCGAGCTGTATGGTATCCAGGCTGCCGCCTATCGCTGACTTTTGTTTCGTCGCGTCTTCGCCAGGCGAGGCGCCGCGCGGCGGCTGAACAGCAACTATCTGGTTGCCTTTTTTGGGCGAGGTTGTTAATATGCAACCAGGAGGTTGTACATGAGCGCAGATCGGATCGAAAAAAGCGTTCTTCTTCGCGCGCCTCGCGCGCGTGTATGGCGGGCGCTGGCCGACGCAGAGGCGTTCGGGAAATGGTTCGGCGTCAAGCTGGCCGGATCGTTCGCGCCGGGAGCCCGCCTCCGGGGGCAAGTTACGCACAAGGGCTACGAGCATCTCCCGTTCGAGATCACGATCGAACAGATGGAGCCGGAGCGGCTATTGTCCTGGCGATGGCACCCGTACGCAATCGACCCCAAGGCGGATTATTCCACTGAGCCTACGACTCTGGTCGAGTTTGAGTTGAAGGAGGTTGCCGGCGGGACATTGCTGACGGTGGTGGAGTCGGGTTTCGAAGGGATTCCGGCTCATCGCCGCGGAGATGCATATCGAGGGAACGAGCAGGGTTGGACTATTCAGATGAAGGCGATCGAGAGTTATGTCAGCCAGGCGGCCTAGTCGCGGCGCCACGAAGCGAGGGCTTCAACGGACCGCGCCGATCTTCGCGGCTCTCGGCGACGAGACCCGCCTGCGGCTGGTGGCGCGTTTATCCTCCGGCGGACCTATGTCAATCGCTCGCCTCACGGCGGGTGCGTCGGTCACGCGGCAAGCTGTTACAAAACATCTGCACGTGCTGGCGGACGCGGGGGTTGCCTGCAGCTCCCGGATTGGCCGGGAGAGCGTTTGGGAACTGGAACGTCAACCGATCGAGGCCGCGCGTCACTGCCTCGAGGGGATTTCGGCGCGGTGGGATGCGGCGCTCGACCGTTTGAAAAAATTTGTGGAACGCTAGCTCTGTTTCGGATTGCACGCCATGCCAACCGTGAGGTTTACGCAAAACATTCAGCGCCACGTTGCGTGTCCCACGCGCGAGGTGGCCGGGGAGACGATACGGGACGTGCTCGATGGCTATTTCCGCCTGCACGCGCAGGCGCGCGGCTACGTGCTCGACGATCAAGGCAGGCTCCGTCAACATATGGCCATCTTCATTGATGGCAGCCAGATTCGCGATCGCGATGACCTTAGCGATCGTGTACCGCCGGACGCGGTCGTCGACCTGGTCCAGGCATTATCAGGAGGATAGGAATCCGATGAGTACTCGATGCCATGTAGCGACGCGGAAAGGGCTCTTCACACTGAATCGCGGCGCCTCCGCGTGGTCGATCAGCCGCGCGAATTTTTTGGGGGACAACTGCACGCTGGTCATGCACGATCCTCGAAGCGGGGAGCTGATCGCCGCGCTCAATCACGGCCACTTCGGTGTCAAGATGCATCGCTCGCGCGACGGCGGAGCGACATGGAACGAAATCGCCACACCGCAGTATCCCGAAAAGCCGGCGGATTACGTCCCGAAGGTGAAGCCGGCGGAGGGTAAACCAGCCGACTGGTCTCTCAAGCTGGTTTGGTCGCTGGCGCCGGGCGGCGGCGACGAGCCGGGCGTCCTCTGGTGCGGTACTCTTCCGGGCGGCCTGTTCAGATCCGAAGACGGAGGCAATTCATGGGCGCTGAATCGCTCGCTTTGGGATGATCCGCAACGGGAAGAATGGTTCGGCGGCGGGGCCGACCATCCTGGAATTCACTCCGTTTGCGTCGATCCGCGCGACTCGCGGCATGTGACCGTGGGCGTCTCATGCGGCGGCGTGTGGAGCACAAGAGATGCCGGAAGCACGTGGCGACTCACCGGCCGCGGGATGCGCGCCGAATTCATGCCGCCAGAGCGGCAGTTCGAACCCAACGTACAGGACCCGCACCTGGTCGCGCAGTCCCCAGCGAATCCCGATGTATTGTGGGTCCAACATCACAATGGGATCTTCAAGTCGACTGATGCCGCTGCATCATGGAGCGAGATTACGAACGTGAAGCCTTCGGCGTTCGGCTTTCCGGTCGCCGCCCATCCTGGCGACGCCGATACCGCATGGTTCGTCCCCGCGGTCAAGGACGAGAAACGCTATCCGATGGATGGACGCGTGGTCGTAAATCGCACGCGAGACGGCGGCAAGAGCTTCGAGACTCTCACGCGAGGCTTGCCACAGGAGCATGCCTACGACCTAGTGTTCCGTCACGCGCTCGACGTCGATGAAACCGGTGACCGTCTGATGTTCGGGTCGACTACCGGCTCGCTGTGGGTCAGCGAGGACGCCGGTGATTCCTGGCAGACGGTGTCATCGAACCTGCCTCCGATTTACGCAGTGCGGTTTGAGAAGGTCAGCTAGAACTGAGAACGCCTTGCTGTTAGTTTGCGCGTTCCAGCGCTAGTACGGCGTAAGCCGTAGCTGCGTCGCTCATGAAACGGCCGACATCGGAAGAAAGGTCGCGTTGCTTGTTCAGCGAATACGCGAGCCAGCGGCCTTCCGCCTTGTCCTGATTCAGCATCAGCCACGCGAGACCACGCTTCAGTTGGGGCTGTTGGCGTGCCACGCCGGCCTGCTGCAGCACGAAACTGACGACACCTGTGGCGTAACCGTCGCTCTTGGTCTCAAGGGGTGTATTGTCTCTCCGCTTCCACCCTCCGACGAACGACGACAGGCTGAAACCGCCGTCCGCCTGCTGCTTGCTGAGCGCTTCCTTAATGATGGATTCCTGCTCCGCGCGCGTCAGCAGCCCGGGTACTTTGGTCGACGCCCATAGCAGAATCACACGATTGATCAGGATTTGCGATTCGCGCTCCCGCACAAGATAATCGCGGAGCAAGTTCAGCCCGTCCTGAATTTCTGGGGTAGAGCGATAGTTGCCGGGTGCAGTCCCCACCGCGATTGCAGCGAGCGTGGCTCCGTAATACTGGGAGTCGCCCTCCCACGGCGAGTTGTGAAACTGAAGCCAGGACCAGGCCCCCTTGTCCTTTCCCGTCTTCAGTTGCTGCCCCCACATGTTTTCGAGCGCCAGCCGCGTGTCCGTGTTCAGATTGCCGGTGGTCACGTCATAAACTGCGAGGATCAGAGCGTTGAGAATGGACTCTGTCCCCCGCGATTCAGCCGTCTTCGGGTCTCCAACTGTCTTGTCGGGATAGAAAGGCTGAACTTCGTTCCACATCCGGACGCGCTTGGTGACGTTGTCCAGAAGCTTGCGTTCCGTCGCCGAGGGACCCTGCTCAGCGAGAGCCGATCGAAGGGCGGGCCGGGCCACGGCATAGGGCGCTACGGTGTGACAGGAGACGCAAAACGTTTCATGATCGCGGGCAGCCGTGGGCCAGCCTATCCACCACCCTAGCCGCCCATCGAGGTATGCCGCGGCCGCCTTCTCATTCCAGGACGTGGAGCCCGCGGCCGAGGAGGGTGTATCGTCAGCGAACAGGCTCACCGCGGAGCAAGTGGCCAGGATGCAGATTCCAACCGTAACAGTCTTCATCGAAACGCAACTCCTTCACCTTTTGGGCATCACCTTTGACTCGAGCACACCCATCAGCTTATCGAAATCTGAGAGACGCGGGCTTTTCCTCAACGGTCCACATGGCCCAGGTCTCTTCCGGGCGCAACGCGGTCTCGAACCAGCCGCTTGAGATCCTTCATCTCGGGAAACTTGCCACAATCTTTCCGAGACCAGATCCGGGTTCCATCCAAACGGATTTCGAAGACGCCTTCTGAGCCTGGCACAAGTGTAACGCCGCCGATCTCCTGCTCGAACGTGAGAAGCAACTCTTGCGCCATCCAAGCTGCCCGCATCAGCCACCGGCACTGAGTGCAGTATTCGATTTCGATCCGCGGCCGGTCCGACAATGTCATATCGGTTCCATAATAGCGGCGATCAGCTTGAAACACTGAGCCGACGCACTGTGATTCGGGCTAGACTGGCGTCTCAGTTGGTCGTGCGAGAAATGCGGATGCCCAGCTTTTGCATCCGAGACTGAAGCGTGGAACGCTTCATGCCGAGAACAGCCGCGGCTCCGTTGGGCCCGGCGACGATCCAGTTGCTTTGCTCGAGAGCGCTCAGAATCTGCTTGCGCTCGGCATCCTGAAGAATGCCTCGAATGTTCCTGGCGCCTTGTGATTCGAGAACGTCACCATTGTCAGTGTCTTTCGCGGATCCACGAGGCTTCAGATCGCCGATGGGCACTTTGAGCACAGGTCCGGTGGAGACGATAACAGCCCGTTCGATGACGTTTTGCAGTTCCCGAATGTTGCCGGGCCAGTGGTACCGCACCAGAGCGTTCATTGTTTCGGAAGGAATCGTTTCGATGTTCCTGTTGGTGCGGCGGCTGAACTGCTGAACGAAGTGACGAACCAACAGGGGAATGTCTTCGGGGCGCTCGCGTAGCGGAGGAACGCGAATCGGAAAGACGTTCAAGCGATAGTACAGATCGGAACGGAACTTCTGCTCCTCTACCATCGCGGCCAGGTCGCGATTCGTCGCGGCGATCAGGCGTGCATCGGTCCGGAGAGTGCGCGAGCTTCCGAGCCGTTCGAACTCGCGTTCTTGTAATACCCGAAGGAGCTTCGGCTGCAACTCGAGCGGGATCTCACCGATTTCGTCGAGAAACACAGTTCCCCGATTCGCCAGCTCGAAACGGCCGGTGCGTTGCGTGATGGCTCCGGTGAAAGCGCCTTTTTCGTGCCCGAAGAGCTCACTTTCAAGCAATCCTGTCGGTATCGCGGCGCAATTCAACTTCACGAAGGCATTCGATGTGCGCGAACTGAGATTGTGTACGGCGCGCGCGATCAGCTCTTTCCCGGTGCCTGTCTCGCCGTAGATGAGAACGGTGGAATCGGTCGGGGCAACGGTCTCAACCTGCTTTAGCGCATGACGAAGCGCCTCGCTTTTGCCGACGATTTCCTCGAAGTTGAGCTCACTCCGAATTTCGTCCTCCAGATAGAGCTTCTCCTGAGCGAGCTTATCTTTCAGATCGGAGATCTGGCCGTATGCAACAGCATTCTCAACCGCGATCGCCACTTGCTTCGCGACCTGGCTCAGGAAAGCGACGTCCTCCTGCGAGAATGCGTTGTCCTGCATACTGCCAAGACTCAGGGTGCCGAGGACCCGGTTCCGGCCGATGAGCGGCAGGTGGCAAACCGATTTAGTGCCTAGCGCGGCGGCAACCGAATCCTGGGCCAGTTCGTGAGCAGTTAGAATGGCGGGCTCACCGGTTTGGAAGACCTTAGCCGCAGCCGATTCCGTAGCCGGCGGTTCCACTCCCTCGCGAATGATTCCTTTGCTAAAATCTCCCGAAGGAGATCGCGGAGATCCAGGTTTGAGACTACATGATTGGTTAAATCCAGAAGCAGTTCCAGGCGTTGCTTTGCGCGCTGTGAAGCCTGGAAATTGAGCGCGTCATCCATCGCGAGCGCGATCTGGTCCGCGACCAGCGAAAGAAACCGGACCTCTTCTTCTTCCGAATATCTGCCACGCTGTTCGCTTGCGATGATGAGGCTTCCTAGCCGGCGATGCACGGTGGTCAACGGAAGCGCGCATACGGACTCAATCCCAAGCTCTTTCAAACGCTGAATTGTCGCCGGGAAACGAGTCTCTTCCTCCACCAGGGGAATCGCCACGGCCTCCTGATGCTCGTATACCCACCAGGCCAACGTCTCTTCCTTTGCGACGTCGGACGGCGGACCAACGCCCGGCTGGTTACATCTGTCGCACAGGTGCCAATTGACCTTATTCGCGGCTTCGTCGAACTGCGCGATGGCGTCAAATTGGACGACCTGACTCAGTTCGCTGATGAGAAGGCGAAAGAGTTCCTTGGCGTCATGCTGTTGCCGAACCGCGTCGGCCAGACGTATGAGTGATTCATAACGTGCCGCGAGCGATTGCTCTTCCCGGGTTTCCCTAACTGCGCTAACCATGCTTACCTGCACGTTCCGACGCCACGGTGCTTAGATGCGAAGTATCTGCTGACGGATGCACTAGAGACGTATTATGGCGCCAACAAACAGGCAATGTGCCGGTTTTTGGCTTCCTATCTTCCTCAGCACGAAAGACTTCGAATCTTCTTCGGTGCTGTGACTCTCTGCGATAATGCGGGCGTGCCGGCTCAACTGAGGCAGAGAATGCAGAAAACCGTCCCGCCTTTTCGGGCGGACCATGTGGGCAGCCTGTTGCGTCCGGCTGTGCTCAAACAAGCTCGAATGGCGTACCAGGAGCGCCGCATCGCGTCCGCCGAACTGAAGAGTATAGAGGATCGAGAAATCAGAAGAGTCATAGCGAAGCAGCAAGCAATCGGATTGCAAGCCGTGACCGATGGTGAGTTTCGCCGGGCAATGTGGCACTTCGATTTCCTCGAATATCTGGAAGGCGTGGAGCCTTTCCAGGCAGAGCATGGAATCCTATTCAAAGGCGGGCTTGAAACGCAACCCAGAGGGCTCAGAGTTACGGACAAGCTGGGATTTTCCGGCCATCCCATGATCGATCATTTCCGGTTCGTCAAGGACAATTCGGAAGTCACCGCCAAAATGACCATTCCGTCGCCGAGCGTGTTGCACTTCCGCGCCGGCAGGGCCGCGGTGGACCCGAAGGTCTATCCGGAGATGGATGAATTCTATCGGGATCTCGGGGAGGCCTACAACGGAGCGGTCCGTGCCTTCGCAGAAGCGGGGTGCCGTTATTTGCAGATTGACGAGGTTAACCTCGCATATCTGTGCGATCCGGAGCAACGAGACATGCTCAAGCGCCGGGGTGAGGATCCGGACAGGCTGCCTGCGATTTACGCAGAAATGATAAACAAAGCAATCGCAGACCGGCCGCCTGACATGATCATCACCATGCACCTTTGCCGTGGAAATTTTCGCTCCAGCTGGATCGCGGCCGGCGGATACGAACCAGTGGCGGACGTGCTCTTCAATCAAATTGGAGTCGACGGCTATTTCATGGAATACGACACGGATAGGGCCGGCGGGTTCGAGCCGCTCCGGCTGGTTCCGAAAAGCAAAACGGTGGTGCTCGGTCTGTTCAGTTCGAAGTCCGGAGTGCTGGAGTCGAAGGACGAGATCAAGCGGAGGATCGAAGGTGCAACCAGGTACATCGATTTCGAGCAGCTGTGCCTGAGCCCGCAATGTGGATTCGCCAGCACTGAAGAAGGGAACCTGCTCAGCGAAGAAGATCAATGGTCGAAGCTGGCCCTGATCGTCGAGACCGCACGCGAAGTCTGGGGTTAAAGGGGCTGTGCGTCAGATCGCATCGATCATTGGCTTTTCGGGCGCTGCCGATGTTAAACTTTGAGGCGCCAAGATCACTGACGTTAAAATGAGGAGGCTTCTATGACTCTGAGGGGCGTCATCCCACCGATGATGGTCTGCTCGACATTCTGTTTTGTAGCTGCATGGCCCGCCTCCGCGCAACAGGACTGGCGGAAGGCTTCCGGGCCCGTGAGGATCTACAATACGGCGAAGCAGAAATTGGCGGCGGGCAAGCAGATTGTCGGTGGAACCGTGTCCTCGCCAGACCCGGACATTTATTGCGCAATGGCGAGCGCTGGATTCGATTTCCTCTGGATCGAGATGCAACACAGCCCGCTGACGTATGAGGACGTGGCCAAGATGATCTGGGCGTGCAGGGGAACTCCGGCTACTCCGTTTATTCGTGTGCCGGACGCGACGGAAGGCGACATTCAGAAAGCGACCGATATAGGAGCTCTGGGCATTATCGTCCCTACGGTCGACACAGTCGAGAAGGCACAGGCGGCGGTCAAGTGGGCCAAGTATCCGCCGATAGGACGGCGCAGCATGGGCGGCGGCCAGTACCGCGCGCTTTGGGGGGATGACTACCGCCAGACCATTA
>QHXU01000184.1:32777-37358 GCA_003223065.1 Acidobacteriota bacterium
TAACGACAACATGGCCGTGGTTATCATGATCGAGACACCGCTCGGTGTTGCGAACGCAAAAGAGATAGCGTCGGTTCCTGGTATCGATGTGATTTTCGCCGCAAGCACGGACCTGGGGAATTTTTCGGGATATCGTCAGGGTGATCCGCAATACGAAGCGTTGGTCACAACGATTCACGATGTCACTCTGGGCGCCGGTATAAAGCTGGGCGGCCCGCTGGCATGGAAGGATCGCCAGGGTTTCACTTTCTTCCAGGGCCCCGGTGAGACGGCCCTGCTCAAATCGGGTGTGCAGACATTGCTGGGAACAACACCTGCTCAGGTCAAGCGATAACGTTGCGCCAAAATAGGCGGCCGCCTTCGCAATGCCGCGGCCTATAGCTTCTTCAGCCAGATGTTCCGAAATTCGACTTTCATCGGCGGTCCCATATGAAGCTGTAATCCGATCAACCCACCCAAGGCCCGATTCTTTGTATCGTCGTCAATCACCACGGCGGTCACGCGTCCGTTTAGAACATGTATCAGCAAGTTGCCGCGCGCGATGATGTGATAGTGGTTCCAATCATCGGCCTTGATGAGTCCCTTCAGTTCGTCAGCAGTCTGCAGGCTACCGGTCACCCTTGGTTTCTTACCATCCTCGATGTGGGTCATCTGGCCGCGTAGAGCGAGGAACCCGCGTCCGCGTTCTTCGTAGAGCTGACCGGTATATCGATTCTCGAAATCGATGTCGGCCTGATAGCCCTTCATCACCCATTTGCCGATATCGGTCAACTCAACGCTACGATACTGGATCCCGCTGTTGGTGGCATTAAGGCGATACTCCGCCTTCAATTCGAAGTCCTTAGGTTCACCGCCTCGCCAGATAAGAAAGGTGTTCCTGGTGAGGCGTTTTTCTTTCGTGCTTTCGCCGACCAGCGCGCCGTTCTCCACTCGCCAGAAAGCCGGATCGCCGTCCCAACCTTTCATGGTCTTGCCATCGAAGATCGACTCGAACCCGGTGTGATCATCGACCACGAATGGATCGGGCTGACCTGCGCCACGCCCGCCGCCACCCTGCTGCGCCCCGGCAGGTGTACCTGAAAGCATCCACATCCACGCCGCTGCGACCAGCGCGGCCATTGCATTCGATCGATAGACCATCTGCGCCTCCAGAGAAACTACGCGCGAGTCACCTGCGAAAACGGAACTTTCTCCCATTTTGCGGTCTTGGCGGACTTTAGAACCGAGTCGGTCACGTAATCGGTGGCCAATGCATCGCGAAAGGAAGGCGAGGCTTCCCCTTGCTCGCCGAGCGCCTGCAGGAAATCGGCGAACTGGTGAATGAAGGTGTGTTCGTATCCGATTTGGAGCCCGGGCACCCACCAACGCTTCATGTACGGGTGGTCTCCATCTGTCACATGAATACTTCTCCAGCCTCGCAGCCGCCCTTCGTCGCGATGATCGAAAAACTGGATGCGATGCAGATCGTGAAGATCCCACAAGGCGGAAGCGAGCTCGCCGTTGATTTCCAGCGTGTACAGGGCCTTGTGGCCGCGCGCGTAGCGTGTCGCTTCGAACGTTGCGAGCGATCCATTCTGGAACCGGCACAGGAACGCGCTTGCATCGTCGATACGAACCGGCTCGATGCGCCCCGTCAAGTTGTGTTTCCGCTCTTTGATGAACGTTTCGGTCATCGCGGTTACTTCGGTAATGGCGCCATTCAGCCAGAGAGCCGTGTCGATCGTATGAGCCAGCAGGTCGCCGGTGACGCCGCTGCCGGCCACCGCCGCGTCCAGGCGCCATAGCGCCTCTCCACCCTGCGGCAAGTCCTTCGAAATCGTCCAGTCCTGGAGAAATTTGGCGCGGTAGTGGAAGATGCGGCCAAAGCGCCCTTCATCGATCAGATGCTTCAACAGCACAACCGCGGGCACGCGGCGATAGTTGTACCAAACCATGTTCGGGACGCGTGCGGCGTCGGCCGCTTCGACAATTTTTTCCGACTCTGCAGCATTGCGCCCGAGCGGTTTTTCGCAGAGCACTTTCTTGCCTGCGCGTGCCGAAGCGATGGCGATTTCCGCGTGTGTGTCGTTGGGGCTCGCGATGTCGATCAAGTCTATATCCTGCCGCTCGACCAGGCGCCGCCAGTCGGTTTCCACCGACTCATAGCCCCAGTTTTCCGCAAACGCCTTAGCGCGGTCGGCGTTGCGCGCGCAAACCGCTTTGAGCACCGGCCGGTAGGGCACGTCGAAGAACCGGCCGGCCTGGCAGAACGCATTCGAATGCGTGCGCCCCATGAAACCGTAGCCCACTAATCCGATGTTCAGATTCTCTTTCACCAGGATCTAGTCCCAGCCGTGGGCATTGCGCACGGCAATCATCACCCTGAGAATGTTCCGCCACGTGCCGGGTTCCATCATGACGGCGTTCGGAAACATGCAGCCATCCCAGCAAATGTGCTCGAAGGCGCGCGTAACGGAGCCGCTTTCGTCGCGCATCCATGGTCCGGCATCACGCACGATGTTCAGCTTGCCGTTCGGATCCTGCGGCAGGCAGTGGCGCCCGGTCTTGTCGTGAGATCCCGATCCTTTCACGGTAGCGTCGTTTTGAGCCACATGGAAATCGATTGTCCACGGCCGCAGCGTGCGAGTCATTGTGCAAAGCGCCTCCACCAGCGCAGGCTGATCAGACCAGGTGAAGTCCTCGGGCAAAATCCGGTCCTCCGGGGCGTTGTAACCAAGCGTGAACAACAGAGTATGCGCCATGTCGGCCTGAAAACCCAGCGTCTTCGGCCGATTTACGAGTTCGAGCAACTCGGCCATGCGTTTCCAGCTATGCATGCGCCCCAGCAAATCTCACCTTCCGCGGCGAGCCGTTCGCCGTAGTCTTCCGCAATCGAACATGCCTCGCGGAATGTCCCGGCGATCCGTTTTGTGTTTCCGGCTGGATCCTTGGCCCATTCAGCGGGGCTCGACGCCGAATCGATCCGTACGATCCCGTAACGCCTAATCCCCAATTCGCGGAGCTTCCTGGCGATACCGCACGCCTTTCGCACCTGCGTCAAAAACCTCGTTCGCTCGTCATCGGTCCCCATTGCCGATCCTCCGCCGGTGGGCGGCCACACGGGAGCGACGACGGACCCGACCGTGAGGTTTCTCGATGCAATGCGGTGCGCGAGCTGCTTGAGATCGTCGTCGCTGGAATCAATTTCGATGTGGGGCGCAAACAGGAACAGATCGACGCCGTCGAACCGGACGCCGTCGACCGCGGCGGCAGCCGTCACGTCGAGCATCGTATCGAGATCGATCGGGGGCTCGCCTCCGGGACCCTTGCCGACGAGGCCGGGCCACATCGCGTTGTGGAGGGCCGGAAGTTTGTGTTGCGGTACGCTGCTCATGCCCCGCGCAAAGACTCCACGTCCGGATTTCCCGGGCCGAAATGCTTCAAGATAACCAACGGCTCAGTGAGACTGCTATTTTCTATGCGAACGCCTTCCTTGGCCGCGCCGGCGGTGACAAATAGCTCGTCCTGCGTCATCTCACCGTATCGAATCATCGATGGTGTTGCTACGGCGTGTTTGCCAACGGTTCCGCACCCTTGCGTGAGTATGAGACCGTACGCCGCGCTATCGCGGATAGTAACTGTCCTTTTCGGGAGCACGGTCAGTTCTTTAGCAGAATAATACGGCGCGCCGTAACTCACCCACTGCTCGCGGTAACCAGCGTCTTCGGTTTCCTTGAAGGGCCGAACGGGACGCGGAAAAACCTGGTTCTTCTTGGCGAACTCGGGGTTCACGTTCGCTTCCCAGTCCAGCATACCCACCAGATAGTCCAGATCGTGATGATACTCGGGAAGAACATCCTTGGTCAGAAGGCTCCAGTCAATCACGCGCCCCTCAACAATCGACTGGAACATCGCAAAAACGTCGCTATTCACTTGAGGCTCGTATGTCACCAGCGAGCCGGGCGCATGCAGTATGCCCGGGTTCACTTGCCATCCGGTGCCGGGTTGCAACCGGTATGCGCGCGAGTGAAACAGAATGCCATTGTCGCCTTTGCTCCAATTCTCCAGGCACCGGCGTACGTCATCGCGCGTCGTGCCCGGCTCGAGGCCCATGAACGTGTACGGAAAATTGTTCTGAAGCTGGTTGTACTGCGGAGGAAAGTAGTAGGCTTCCGGTTTACCGCGCTGCCCAACGAGCTTCGCCAGTTCGTCGCTCTGGTGCAGGTGATGAGGAATCGGGCCCAGGTTATCGAAAAACTTGCAGAGAAGATTCCACCCGCCCTCACGTGCCATCACGTCCCGCCCAAGCAGCACGTCGCCGGCGGTCTCCACTGCATCCTTGAAAAGGAATCTTTTTCCGCCATCTGGTCTTACGTAGCTCAGGCCCTCGTCGTCCGGAGTGCCCGGCCCGTTGGATGCGCGTGTTGTTGAGCAAAACCAGCGCTCGTTGATGCCGCCCCGGTGTCCGCCCAGAGCATAGAGATCGTCCGGGTGCAGTTTGAGGCGGCCACCGGGAACCATGAACACCCGAGGCACCCAACAAGGTTCCAATCTGAGAATGCCCGCTCCCGCGTCAATCGCTTGTTGGATCTGAGATCGATC
>QHXU01000184.1:37399-41860 GCA_003223065.1 Acidobacteriota bacterium
GAAAGCCAAACGAATAGAGCGTGTTGTCAAAGGTGCCCAGGTACAAGCGGCCATTGGCGATCGCCAGTCCGCCGAAGTGGGTGAATGAAGTGATAGCGTCTCCACTGGAGTACAATTCCTTGCCCGTTTCGGCGTCCAGCGCATACAGGATCGCGTGAGTCGAATGCTCAGCCCGTTCCTGAGAGGTGAACAGACCGCCGTTGCCGGTTTCCTTTGCCTGGCGGACGAATTCGCCGCTTGAGATTGCGAAGACGATTCCATTGGCGATTACCGGCGGCTCCGGCACGTTCATGTCCCGCGAGATCCAGGCCATCGAAAGCACAGGCTTCCCATTCTTCTCCTCGACCTTGAACGCCATGATGCTGCCATTCGGCGTGTCGCCATTTGTCACCGGGAATTTCACATTCGGGTAGAGCGGCCCCCAGGCCGGGACATAGACCCAACGCGTACCTTTTGCATCTTCCCAAGTGGCGAAACTGCCCCAGAACCCGCGCCCCGCAAAATCCACGTCTTCATTCGTGAGCAGTTCGCTGCGGTATAGCGCCGTACGGTGGTCATCTCCGCCGAGCGACTTGCTATCCAGCAGGTACAGACGGCCTTCCTTGCCGGCGCCTACGATCAGATCACGACCCTTGTAAGGGAAGACCACCGGGCTGATGCTCCCCATGTCCAGGTCCCGCTTGGTAATCCATTCGCGATTTGTAGGCGTGTAATAATCCTTGAGCTTCAGTTCCCTGGGAGTCAGCGCAAGAATCGTGTCGGAATATTTCCCGGTGTCCGGGTCCCAAGGTCCATCTCCCACTTCCGCGTAGACCGTTCCGTCGGTGCCTATTGCGGCGCCAGCGCGGCCCCAAAGCCCTCCGCCACTCGAGGCGAAAAGGCTTGGCCCTTTTTCGGGACTGTCGAGATCCAGGGCCCACACGCCGTTGGGGTTGCCGCCGCAGTGTTGCGCGCTAGTCGCGTACACGACGTTGTCGACGATATTAAGGCTATAGGGCTTGGCGTTGGGCGGCAGGAACTTCGAGGGCGCCGACATCTCTTCTCCATTGGCCAGGTTCAATGAATGAAGGTTGCCGTCGCTTGAGAGAGCGTAAAACAATCGGACGCCGAAGCCGCTACCGCCGCTCCTGCGGGCGGGGGCTGCAGGACGAGCGGTTGCGGGAGGCCCGGCAGGGGCGGAAGAAGCGGGAGAAGCGGCAGCGCCGCGTCCAGAAGCCGCCGCACTATCAGCCGTGTTTCTGGCAGCCGTGTTTCTGGCGGAACTGCCTCCGAAACTCGGGGGCGGGCTGATTACAGGAGTGGCGGTAAGCCCACCCGGGCAAAGCCAACTCGATTCCTTCGCCGCCGGCGTATCCGATGTGTAATCGAAGTGCTTTTTCCAAAAGAGCTTACCGAGATCAGCATCCACCGCATAGATGTTATCCGAACTGCCGGCCACAACCACCAGTTCCTTGAAACCGCGGTTGGTAATGATCCGCCCGAGAACCAACGGTTCCATGAGTGAGTGCAAGGCCTTGGACTGGTTATCAAGCTTGAGCTTCCAGAGAAGCTGAAGCCCCTTCACGTTGTCCTTTGTGATGGAGGTCTCGGCTTTCTGCCAACCGCTGCGCTGAGGATCGCCGCTATGCATCAGCCAGTCAGCCGCGTAGACGAATGTGCAACCCAGCCAGATGAAGGCCAAACCGGAAAGTTTACGCATGAAGACGCTCCCCCGAAGCATATACTTGATAGCTCCACCGAATCAAGGAGACTGGTTTGAGAATTTCCACCGTTTCGCCATGGGAGACAGCCGTGGCACCCCGCGGGCAAACGTAAGTATCTGATATCCAAAGCTGACAAAGACAAACCGCGACGTCACCCACGAAGAGGACACGTTCGAAACCATCCGTGTGCATTGCGCAATGCGAATCACGAGCGCCGGGGCAAACCTTCCTAAAAGATCAAACGCTCCTTTTTGGCTTCCACCTTCTTGGCGTCCAGGCCGGGAACCTTCTTCAGTTCCTCCAAAGATTTGAATGCGCCGTTCTGTTCGCGATATTGGACGATCGCTTGTGCTTCTTTCGTGGAGAGTTCTAATGCCGGCTCAAGATCCTTGGCGGTCGCCTTGTTCACGTTAATCTTAATCTTGTTGCTAGCCGCTGACTTGGGAAAGTTCTTGGCCAGATAATCAACTATCTCGTCGAATTCCTCTTCGGTGCCTTCCGCGCCGAAGGACGCCATCTCGCCGACGGTTTGTCCCCACTCCTCCTTGGTTTTTCCTTTTCCAACCACGACCTCCGCGCTGTGACATTGGCCGCAGACCTTCTTCGTTGTGTTCTTCCCCGGTCCATCGGGCAACTGTCCCTGGGCCACGGAGGTGACCGCAGTGAGCGTCATCCCGAGCCAGAGTGCGGCGCAGGTCCGCGCGCCACGGCGACGTTTCACGGAGTCGTTCATGACTATCATTCAGTTCGCCGGCTTGAAAATAGAGTCTGTACCGACCATGCAAGGGCCGAAGGGTTACCTGCCGCGGCCATGTTTAGCAAACGATCATTTGGGTAAAAGTGATCGACAGTCTCGGGAGTAATGAGCTGATGCTTGACGAAGACCGCGGGCGGCACGGGACGCCGGTTCAAGATTTCGAGGCTGACACGAATCAGGCCTTCGCCATACCGCTCCGGAAAGTAGGCGACGGAACCGACAAAGCGAGTGTTTGGTTCGCGGAGTTCCGCTCTTCCCTCCGGCGAGGCATTCTGCCCCATCACGGCGCAGCTTTCCGAGCGTCCCGCTTCCTGAAAGGCCCGAAGCGCGCCCAGAGCGCTGGGGTCGTTGATCGCCCCTACCAACACGCGGCGGGAACAGGAAGTGCGCAGATGCTTGCGCACCGCTTCGAAGCTGTCGCCGAAGCAGCCGTCACCGTCCAGATAAGTTACGCGGCAATCGTTCAGGTTGGGAAGGATCTCTTTAATGCCAACCAGCGTGCCCGTAAGGCGCATGCGCGGAAGATTACCGGCGCGAGTCAGCTCCATCAAGATGATCTCGTCTGCTTCAGACTGCCAGCGGCGCTTCACCCAGCGGCCCAGATATCGTCCGCCGATCAGGCCCGCTTCATAGTTGTTGGCGCCGTAATACGTGGCGCCGGGATGAGGAATCTCAATCGCGATCAGAGGAATATTGGCGGCGCGGTACTTTGCGGCGACGATCGGCGCGACATTCTCGTCGGTTTGAAATTCGATCACGAGGTCGACTTTCTCCCGGATCAACAAGTCGGCATTGCGTTGCGCGATTTTGGGGTTGTACTGATTGTCGACCGAGATCAGTTCGATTCCCTCCGCGGCTGCCGCTCGCTTTATGCTGTTTGAGACCTCCTGCGAAAACAGGTAGTCAGTCCCTTGAGCCGCATATCCCAGACGATAGAGCCGTTGCTTGAATGGGCGGAGGCAGGACTGGTACAGGTTCTCCCCGATCTTTTCCACCATCCCGCATTTCTCCAGCGTGTAAAGGAGACGAAAGGCCATGCTCTTTGGAAGACCGCTGCGGCTGGCGATCTCTCTAAGCGGCAGCGCTTCTCCGGACGCACGGAATGCGCTGAGCAATCGCGAGGAGTGAACAACCGACTTTACGAGGTACGGATCCCGGACACGGGAGTCAGAGTTCATGGTCTCACCTCTACACGGAGGGACGGTGGACATCTATATTATGCCAGGGCTCGTTCTGCGCCACAATATTGTATTGGTATGGTTGCGGACACCGCGGGCGCGGCGCGAACAATGTCGGATATCAGCTATGTGCTTGGCATTCATGGATTCTTGCTTGGAGCTCACAAACGGAATTTTGTTTCGCAATGCAAAACCCTGCGCGGCCTGGAGAGATGTCGTGGAACCACGTGGTACAGGCGGATAAGATAACAGTTTGACGAATTGCCTATGGATGCGCATCAGGTAGAACGTGTATATCGTGCTTTAGAGACCTTTCGCATCGAGGTGCCTTCCTGGGGGTTTGCGAATACGGGCACCCGCTTTGGCAAGTTCCTTCAGCCTGCAGCGGCGGCAACGGTTGAAGAAAAATTCAGCGATGCTGGAACGGTTCATTCGCTGACGGGCGTCTGCCCCACGCTAGCGTTGCATGTTCTGTGGGACTGTCCCAATGGAGTTGACAGCGCGGCCGAAATTACAGCTCTCTCCGAACGTTATGGTGTGCGGCCGGGGTCTATCAATCCCAACTTATTCGAGGAGCAGATTTACAAGTTTGGATCGTTCGGTAACCCGGACAAATCCATACGCGATCGGGCTCTCAAGCAAACGAAGGACAGCATTCGGATTGCACGGCGGCTAAATAGCCGGGATATTTCGTTATGGTTTGCGGATGGCTCCAATTATCCGGGTACGGCGAATATCCGGCATCGCAAGCGTTGGTTTGAAGAGTGCTTAAAGGAACTATGCGCGGAACTGGACGACGGTAAGCGCCTGCTCCTGGAATACA
>QHXU01000288.1 GCA_003223065.1 Acidobacteriota bacterium
GTTTGCTCGATGAAAACGAGCTGGCACATCTGGCGAAACGCGCCGTCGTTGCATTCCAGCAAAACGTCGAAGCCGAGGTTCGGATCGAACACCGCCATCTCCAGGCGATGGCCTTTTGCGCTTCCCCGGTAGAACGAATTCACCGGATCGTGGGCCGAGCGGCCCTGCACACCGTAAAACCTACGGATGAAGGCCTCCGGACCACAGCGCGTGAGCTGTTCGTCCAAGACGCCGATGCGCTCGTTGTTGCATTTACGGCAAATGCGATCGACGAGCAGTGGTGCGTTTTCGAATTCCCCGAACGCGGCTGGCAGCGGATGTTCGAGAGTGTCCGCGGTCTGCGGGCAGTAAATGCAGGCGCTCATACTTTACCAGTGTGCAGCGAGCCGGCGAGCGACGGCTGGGTCAGGGCTTCGGTTTCACAGCTTTGGCGGCAGCGTCCGGCGCAGCAGGCTTCCTGTGATGGCTTCGTCTTGTCTTGCCGAAGTTCGCGTGATAACCGAGCTCGGCCAGTTTATCGTCGAATGCGGCAATCGGGGCTTCTTTTTGCTTCAGGATGTCGGCGATGAGGGCCTGCTTACGGTCCTCGACCGCCTTTTCATCCGCGAGCAGTTTTTCTACATCGTCGGTGCGTGGGTTGTCTGGCATCGCGGCTTAATTCCATTGGCCCGGCCAAGTCTGAAGAGCGAACGCCTTGTTCAGTAAAAACGGCAAAGAAGCACCCAGCGCCATTTGCGCAAGCGCTCTTGCTTCCTTGCTCGACTTCGGATCGAGGAGGACGACGCCGCCAAAGACGGTGGTCAGCCCCGCGAGAAAAGTTCCGAACGACATTCCTGCTTCTGCCGCCGCGCTCACAGGCGCGCTACCGTATGGAACCGCGGCGAAGTGCTGGGGAAAGCCTTGATGGACAAGATTCACGCGCATCGAAACAAACCTCCCGAAAGACGTTCTATTCAACCTGGATTATGCACACAATCAGCGTTCCGAGTGCTGGTCGCACTCGGCTGATGCTCGCCTTGTTTTAGGAAGTTAGTTCAATCTTTCCGCTTAGTCACTCTCCTGAAAACCTGGTCTCGCCGAGCCCCCGCGCCGAAGTTGCTTTCTTCGTTGCGCTTGCAAGTTGTGCATAAATTTCTATGCACGGATCTCCAAGACTCGGCGGTGGTGATCAGCGCAGAGTCGGCACCATCACCGGCGCATAGCCTTGCCCGCGCGGCGCGATTCGACGCAACCGATCCATCAGCCTGTCGATGATTCCCTTCTCTTCGTATTGATCGCTGTAGCTCACGCCAGTGCGCCCGGCGTGGCGCCAGATCTTCGCGGCCACGAATAGGAAGCGGAGCCGCGCGGTCGCCAGAGTCGTGTGTTGCCGCGCGGTGGCGTCCGCCTGCGGCTCACGGTTGAACAGCATCAGCCAGCAGTTCAGGTTGTACGCCAACATAGCCAACTGGAAGTGATTGCCGTTCACGTCAAAGCGGCCCGACGGATGCGCCGCCAGCCCGGCGTCATTGTTCGCCTCTTTGATCAGGTTTTCTGCGCCGCCACGCTGGCCGTAAAACCAGACCACGAAGTAGATGGGATCTTGCATATCGGTCACGAAGACCCGGTATTTGTGCTGGCTGGTTTCGAACAGTTGGTATTGCTCCGTGTCCTCAGCTTCCTGTTCCTCGCGTGGCTTCTCTTTGCGCAGGGCCACAAACCGATATGGTTTGCTCCATCCGTCCGGCTGGTATTGGAATTCGCATTCCGCGTCAGCATCCGTCTTGGGCGACGACTTCCACTGAGCTTGGCGTAGTTCTTCGACCAGTCGAGCCGTTTTGCGCGCACAGATCACAAATCGGGCGTCGAATTCTTCATACGCTTCGACGGTTTCCCGGCAGTACAACCCCGAATCGGCCCGGCCGTAGATCCGCTTCACAGTCGGCGGTAAGGCCTTCCGGACATTCCGCAGATGATCGCGGATCTGCTTGCCGCTGGGCCGGTCGCCATTGCGCAATTCGCCCCACACGTATTCTCGCGTCTCGGCAAGGAACGTCAGTATCGGCTGATAGCTCTTCTTGCCTTTGTTCTTCGGGTTGTAGCCCTTGCGCCCGCCCATCTGCTGTCCATACAGGGTGTGCACGGTGGTGTCGGTGTCGATGGTGACGACCTCCAACTGCACATTGGCCGCCTCCCAGACCCGTTCCCGCATGATCCGCATAACGGTCAGCATCTGGAGGGCGACATTGCGGTGCAGCGCGTTCACGAATCTCCAGAAGGTGGATTGTACGGGCAGCTTGGTTACTTTGAGGATGCCCGTCAGGATCGGGTCGCGTGCGATGAAGCGCAACTGGTTCAGGCGCGGAAAGCCGATGTAGAGGCCGAGCACGATGCCCAGCACGAATCGGTAAAGATCCATGGCTCGCGGAATCCGCTTCGAGGTCAGGGTCTGTTCCACCAGGGGTTGGAACCCCAGTTTCTCCAGCATGGTGATGATCGGCAGCAGTCCGCCGTAGGGAGTCAGGTTCCTACCGTTGAAATCATAGGGCGTGGAGGCGTTGATTTTATTGGGTTCCGGGGTTACATCATGAACCCCTTGATTGGCGGGCATTCGACCGCTATTCTGTTCTTGTCGTTTAACCATTTGGGTGGCTCCTGAGAGTCGGCTCGCGAAGCTGTGAACTCCGCGAACCTACTGTTTTAACGCAGGATTCTCAGGGGTCCCAAATGGTGTCACGCCTCAAGCGGGAGGTGCCGCGTCATCCACCGTGCATAATCCAGGTTAGAAGAAACCCGACCGGCCTGCCGGAGGAATCGCGCCGCGGCGTGATCACGACCCTGGCAGGGAATCGTTCTCCGCTCTTTTGGACCCGCTGGAAAGTTCCCTCCCACTTTCCCTGTTTCAGCGCGATCTCCATGATCTCTTGCGGCCTGCCCGCCGCGATATCCTCTGGTGTGTGCAAAATGCTGGAGTTGGCCTTGCCCACCACCTCCTCCGGCGCATAGCCGTAGAGCCGATGGGCGCCTTCATTCCATAAAAGGATGTCGCCGTCCAGGTTTTTTCCGATGATCGAATACTCGGTCGAGGCTTGAAGAATGTTGGTAATAAACTCCACGGCATCGCCGGGTTCGGCCAGCATGGAGCGGTCCATGAGTTCGGTGGGCATAATTCTCCTAATGAGTAAAGTGGCCAGAGAACCTGAAGTTCTCAAGCGGCTCGCGCCTGCAGGGAGACCGGATCGGCGCGATCAGAAGGGGTAAATCGGCACTTGTGTACCAGCGTTGCTAATGGATTACAGGCTCGCGCTCCGATACGATTACGATCTGCATGTCCTTGGCAAGGGCAACAATTCTCTGGACAAGATTCCGGGACAAAGGGGGAAACCAGCGCCGGTCCCGAGGCCGTGCAAGAAAGATCTGCGTAATCTGATTTCGGCGCGCGAAATCCACCAGCGTCGGAGCGGTGTCCTCACCTTCGAGGATTCGAGTTTCTATGTGCAGGTTGCGCGCGAAGTTCAAGTGCCGGTTAATGGCTTCGCGGTCGCTTTCCGGCAGAGTGCTCAGATCGCCGGATGCCTGAACGGCCACGGCAAAGCACTCGGCGCCGAGAAAATCACTCACGCGCTTGGCGCGACGAATCAGCATCGCAGTCTGGGGATCCGCCGTTACGTGAACAAGGATCCTGTGATGCTTGCGTTTTCCATCCTGAACGCCGGCTTCGGCATGGGTACCGGCTTCATCATCCCCTATCCGGTGCTCGACTTCGTGCGCGGCCTGGCGGAGCGCGAGTTCGCGAAGCGCAACCAATGTCGACTCGCGAAAGAAATTCCGCATCGCTTGTTCGGCCTTCTCCCGGCCGTAAACCACGCCGCGTTCGAGCCGGTGCAGCAGAGCGCGCGGAGTTAGATCGATCATTACGACTTCATCCGCCTGCTCTACTACCCAGTCCGGAATGGTCTCGCGGACACGGATACCCGTGACGCGCCACACTTCGTCATTCAGGCTTTCCAGGTGCTGGACATTCATTGTGGTCAGAACGTCGATGCCCGCGTCGAGCAGCACATGCACGTCTTCCCAACGTTTGGCGCGCTCGGATCCGGGAACATTGGTGTGCGGGAACTCATCCACCACCGCAACCTGAGGCCGCCTCGCTACTATGGCGTCGGTGTCCATCTCCTCGAAAGTGGATTCGCGATAGACGATCTTTTTTCTCGGTACGAATTCCAGTCCTTCAGCCTTTGCAATCGTGTCCTTACGTCCATGGGGTTCAAAGTAGCCCACCACCACGTCAATTCCCTTCGCCTTCAACTCCCGGGCTTCCTCGAGCATCTTGTAGGTCTTTCCGACACCGGCTGCATAGCCCATGAAGATCTTCAGTTTTCCGCGACCTTTTTCCGGCATCTGTGACCGCCATCTGCTACTGCGGGAAGACTCGCACGTCCATGCCGCGCGAGCGCTGGATCAGCTTATCAACGGGATTGCCCCAGAGGCGCGGACCGAGTCCGGAACGCTGGCTGTGCCCTATGAACAACTGAGTGATCCTTCTCGCCTTGGCAAACTCAAGTATCGCGGAAACCGGATCCTCACCCTCTAGAATCTCAATGCAGGCTCCGGCAGCCCGGGCCGTCTGCAGCTTGTCCTCGAGTGCTGCTCGGTCCGAAGGCGAGATGTTCGGCTGATTGACGTACGCGACGATGAGTTCGGCGTGAAACTTCTCAGCAATCGTTTTGGCGGTTTCGATCATATCCGGCACGTTGGCTCGAGGCGTAATGCAGACCAGGATGCGCTCATGAGCACCGAAGTAT
>QHXU01000289.1 GCA_003223065.1 Acidobacteriota bacterium
CCAAGGGCCCTCGACCCACGGATAGCGCCAAATCACACTCTCATCTATCTCGACGCCGAGGCCGGGGCCGTGGGGGACGACGAGGTCACCACCGTCAATCGCCAACGGTTGTTTCAAGATTTCGGCCGCAAGGGGAAAGGGGTACATGAACGGCCGGTTTTCGGTCGAGTAGCAGGGATATTCGAGCCAGCGCACGACGCTTTCCGGCCAGCACACGCCCAGATGCGCCGCGGCGATCAGTTCAAGGGCCGTGCCCCAACTGTGAAACGCGAAGCGCAGTCCCCCGCGCACGATGTCGGGAAACAGCCGGCGCGCAGTGGCGTAACCGCCCTGGCAAACGATATCCATCTGAACGTAATCGACGGCGCCGCCCTCGATCAGGTCGAGGTAGCGCAGCTCATTCGGCTCATGTTCGCCGCTGGCGAGCGGCACGAGACCAAGCCGTTTGAGACGGACATAGGCATCATGATCGTCGGGCGGCAAGGGCTCCTCAAGCCAGGCGATACGATATTCGGCCATGGCGCGAGCCAGGCGCTCGACGGTTTCCTTGGAGTAACTGCGGTCGCCCATGCGCCACCAGGTATGGGCATCGACCATTAAATCGAAATCCGGGCCGACGGCTTCGCGCATCAGTCGAACCGCCTCAAGGTCTTCGTCCGGGCCGCGTCCCGGGCGCATCTTGTAGGCGCCGAGTCCGAAGTCCTGGACGCGCCGGGCTTCGGCCGCGTAGCCTTCGGGCGACATGTACATCCCGGCGCTGCCGTAAAGGCGGATCCGGTCCCGGACGCGGCCGCCGATCAGTTCGCTGACGGACAGATCACGAGCCTTGCCCGCGAGATCGTACAGTGCGAGCTCCACCGCGCCGTAGATCTTGCTGACTTCGCTATCGGCGCCCGGTCCCTGTTGGAACATGATCCGCAACGCATCCGGATCGGCGAGCGTGTGGCCAACGAGAAACGGTGCGATCAACTGGTCCACGATCTGCTTGGCGCGCTCTCCGGCCTGGCCGGGCGCATAGCCGAAGATGCCTTTGTCGGTTCCCACTCGGATGAGCATGGCATCGCGTTTGATGATGGTGCGTTCGCCGCCGTAGTAGGAGAGCCGGAGCGGCTCGGGGAAGGGAAAAGACAGGAGGTAGGCTTCGACGCTGGTGATTTTCATCTGGTGGGTTAGCGCCTGACGTCGATTCTACCGCGTCCCAACGGCGTGGCGCGAAAAAAAAGAGCCGGGCGCTGGTCAAAGCGCCCGGCGGAGGAGCACCCACAAGCCGCTCGGAGGTTACGGCTTGTGGCAGTGGAGGAGCCAAAGTGAGCCGGTTAGCCGGCCGGAACAATAAATCGGTGGTATATCACCCCAACAGTCCGCCGTGTCCCAGACACGCGACTTCCCAACCCGAAACCCGATAACGCGCCAAAATTGGGGGCAGCACCAAGTCGACCACATTCGGTTTGGCCGACCGGAAGCACCCGGGCGCAGAGATAATTGGCACCTCCTCTTTGTAGCCGAGCAGAAAGAGATTGCCAGGCTCGACGGGCGCAAGGAAACGCTCCAAGTGACAGCCGATGCGCGTCATACTGCGGCCGATCACGTCCTCAGGTCCGGCCGGCGCAGTAGTAGACGCCACCAGTATCACACTGGGTCCGGCGCGAAGCAAGTGTTGCAAGCTGCGGGCGACGGCATTTTCCTCTTCGGCGGAAACGAGCACAAAGCTCGGCGCCACGCCGAAATGCTCCAGGCGTTGCCGCATGATGCTTTCGAAGAGCTGGCGTGCCCGGTCGCCATGGATGGGGTCGCTATAAAGGACCGCGACGGAAGGATTGCGAATGGGGCGCGCCTGAAGGATCGGACCGCGCTCGCGCAAAATGTTCACGATCGCCTCAAGTTGCGATTGCGCGACGGCGAACGGGGCACTTTTAACAGTGGCAATCCGCTGCCCGGCGCGAGCGAAACTGAAATTGACGCTGGTGGCGATCACTACGCTCGAGATGCAGTTGATCTGCTTCAACAGCTCGTCATCCACCAGCACGCAACAGTCTTCGGTGGCGAAGAGATTTGCCCGTCCTCCAGCTGCGAGGCGGATCTCAAGGCAGCCGCACCCCATTTCGCTGGCTGCCTGGCTCACGGCGTCGTCTTCGCCGACTTCGCCGTCCTCTAGTTCGGTAACCCATACCTGGCCCAAGCCCTCAGTTTCGAGGAGGCGGACATCCTCCTCACTGAGAACATGACCTTTAGCCAACAGCTTGCGGCCGCCCGGCCGGAAGATTGTACAACACAGAACCCGGCCTGTCGAAGCCTTCACATCTATTGTCTGCGCTTTCATTTAAGTCCTCGTCTATGCGCCTCCGGTCGCGCACACCAACCCTAAGGCTAGTGCTATCAGGCTTATAGCTTAGTTATGATTTCATGCAAAGCACATTTCGCATCTCAGGAAACAATTGAGATGCTCAGAGCCCTAGTGGCAGAATATGCTAAATAATCTCAAAAAAATTTAATCGGTAATATTTCCACTGCCTCGGTAATATTTCCATGGGCAAGGCGCCAAGTGGTTACTTCCGTAAGACCGGGAGGGGCGCGGAATCCGTGACCTGGTTTAGATGGGCTAAGGCGGCCGTGGGGGCGCCCGGCCTGAGCCGCTTTAACATGGCGATTTCGTCGCAAGCCTGGAACTTAGGGCAGCGCAAGCAGTCTTTCCAAGCCTTGAGCGGCAGTTCGCCGCGATCCACCTCCTCGAACCCCAGCTTCCGAAAGAAGCGGTCCACGTAAGTGAAGGCAAAGATTGAGCAAAGATCGTGAGACCGAGCTTCCGCCTCAAGCTCCTCCATGAGCCTGCGGCCGATGCCGTGGGTCTTGAATTCGGGGTCCACCGCCAGGCTCCGCACCTCCCCCGAAGTGGGTGTATAAAAGTGGAGCGCGCCGCAGCCCACCATCCGGCCGCCGCAGGAGGCGACCAGGAAATCGCGGATGTTCTCGGCCATCTCGAACTCGGTGCGCGGCAGCATGATTCCCTGTCCGGCATAAGCGTTAATTAGGCTTAAAATTGCCGGAATATCTGGGAGGGAAGCTTTGCGTATTTCAACCATATTTTTCAGGAAATGAGGCGAGTTCCGATCCCATTTCCGGCCAGGAGTTTTTGGACGGTTCCGGGGACTCCAGGGGCGATCCGCACTTCCGGGATCCCCTTCCGGAGCGCCGCGCAGGCAGCCTCCAGCTTGGCTCGCATGCCGCCGGTGGCCACTCCGTCGCGGATCAGGGCGGAGGCGCCGGCGGGGGTCAAAGTTTCCTGAATCCGGCCGCCAACATCGCGAACCCCGCCGACATCGGTCAAAAACACCAGCCTTTCCGCGCCAAAAGCTGTGGCGCAGGATACCGCCATTTGGTCCGCATTAACGTTGTAAACTCCGCCGGCTGCGTCGCCCGCCACACAGGCGACCACGGGCAGATAGGACTCCCGCAACAGAAGTTCCAGCAACCGGGCATCGGAGCGGACAGGCTTTCCCACGTGGCCCAATTCCGGATCCAGCGGCTCCGCGTCCACCAGGCCCGCGTCGAGTCCGCTCAGGCCCACCGGGCGCGCTCCCGTGGCTCGAAAAGCCGTCACGAGTTGCGCATTCACGCTACCGGCGAACACCTTGACCACGGCATCGAGGACTTCGGGCGTCGTGACTCTCAGGCCGTTTACGAACCGGCTCTCGACGCCGCGCTCGGCGAGATAGCGGGTCATCTGCTTGCCACCGCCATGCACGACGACGACGGCGGCCTGTTCCGCCATTTCCGTTATCTCTCGTGCCAGCCGGTGGCGCGACTCGGCCGCATCCAACAAAGTGCCGCCGAGCTTGATGAGAATCTTCAAAGGAGTCCCGCTGTTTCCACGTATCCGAGCGCGAGGTTCAGGTTCTGCGCAGCCTGACCTGCGGCGCCTTTCCCGAGGTTGTCGATGGCCGCGACCACGACCGCGCGTCCGGTGGGAGGATCGTAGCGGACGCCGATATCGCAGAAGTTGGTGCGGACGACGGCGCGCAAATCGGGTACCTGGCCGGACGGATAGATGCGCACGAACGGCTCGGCCGCGTAGCGATTCTGGTAGATGTCCAAAAGATCTTGAGCCGATCGAACCGCCTTGGCGCGAAAATATATCGTTTCGAGGATGCCCCGATCGAGCGGCAAGAGTTGCGCGGTGAAGCTCAGCTCGCCTTCGTCGAGGCCGGAGGTGCGGAGGATCTCCGGGACATGGCGGTGCTCGAGAATCGAATAAGCGGAGAGATTTCCGGCGACCTCGCAAAAGCTGGTTTTGAGCGTAGGCGAGCGGCCCGCGCCGCTCGCGCCGGACTTAGCGTCGCACACGATTCCCGATTCGCGCACGATTGCGCCGGCATCAACCAGAGGCCGCAGGGCGAGATTGGCGGCGGTTGGATAACAGCCGGGATTGGCGATCAGCCGCGCCGAGGGGATTCGCGAGCGGCAGAATTCGGGCAGTCCATAAGCGGCTTCGGCGAGCAGGCCTGGTTGCGTGTGCCGCTCTTTGTACCAGCGCTCGTAGTCTTCGACCGTCCCGAGCCGGAAAGCGCCGCTCAGATCGATTACCTTCGCGCCGGCGGCGAGCAGAGCGGACGCAAGTTCCATGGAGACGCCGGCCGGCGTGGCGAGACAGACGGCGGCGAGCCCGGCCGAGCGCACAACATCGGGCGAATAGGGGATTCGACGAGGTCCGGATCGGACGATGGGATCCGGGCCGTCCCCGGCTTCGCGATGCTCGAGCAGCACCGGTTCAACGTGCGGGTGGCGCGAGAGAATGGCGGCCAGCTCCGCGCCGCTGTAGCCGCGAAACCCGATGATGCCGACGGGAGTCTTCATGACTAAATATTCACCGCTATGAATAATTATACTACGGCCGCGGCAGCGGTTACGTGCGCTG
>QHXU01000290.1 GCA_003223065.1 Acidobacteriota bacterium
AATCGCGAACGCCAGCGCCCGGGCATAGCTCCGCACCAGTAAGGACATCACCGGGTTGTGCCATTCTCGGGCGCCCCTGGGAAACACGATGCTGGTGAGCACCGGCGCGAGAAACATCGAGAACATCAGACCGCCCGCCAGCGCGAACGCAACCGTCCAGGCCATTGGCCGGAACAGACGCCCTTCCACTCGCTGGAGCGTGAAAATCGGCAGATAGGCGGTGATGATGATCGTAATGGCGTAAAAGACCGGCCGCTGCACCTCATGGGCGGCTTCGCTGATCTTCTGGGCCACGGTCTTGCGCGGATCGTGACTTCTGTGTCCCAGGTTCCGGACGATGTTTTCCACCATCACGATCGCGCCCTCCACCACCATCCCGAAATCGAGAGCGCCCAGAGACAGCAGGTTGGCGGGAATCTGCCTGAGGTTGAGACAGATCGCGGCGAACAGCAGCGAGAACGGAATGGTGAGCGTCACGATGAGCGCGCCGCGGATGTTGCCCAGGAAGGCGAACAGTATAACTGAAACAAGGATGATTCCCTCGGTCAGATTGTGCAGCACCGTGTGCGCGGTGTAGTGCACCAGATCGCTGCGGTCCAGGTGTGGAACAATCTTGACCCCCGGCGGCAGAAAATGATGATTCAGGAAATCGATCTTTTCGTGTAATGCCGCGAGCAGCGTGTCGGCGTTCGCGCCTTTGCGCAATAACACGATGCCCCCAACCACGTCGCCATCGTCGACCACCCTGCCTGGCTCGCGGTGGATGGCCTTGCCCAACTGTCCCAGCCGGATCTTGGGTCCCTGCGTTACATAAGCCACGTCCCGCACGCGCACCGGCGTACCGCTTTGCGTTTTCAACACCGTCAAACCGATGTCGTCCGTATTCTGAACCAGGCCCACTGCGCGGACGTTGATCGCCTGTCCTCCGTGCTCGATGAAACTTCCTCCGGCGTTGACGTTGTTGTTCGCCAGCGCCTGCTCCACCTGCGTGATGCCTAGCCCGTACGCGATCAGCTTGTTCGGGTCAAGCTGCACCTGGTATTCGCGCGTGGTTCCGCCGAAGCCTGACACATCGATCACATCCGGGACCGACTTCAATTGTTTGATGAGCACCCAGTCCTGCAGCGCCTTGAGTTCCATCACGTCGTACGCCGGATTAGTGCTCTTGAGCGTGTAGAAATAGATCTGCCCAACCGGGCTGAAATCGGGGCCGAGAACAGGTTGCAGGTTGTTTGGCAGGTTCACCTGTGCGAGCTTCTCCAGCACTTTTTGCCGGTTCAGATCGTTGTTCGAGTCGTCATCGAAGATCATCATCAGGCTCGACAGCCCGAACAATGACACCGAGCGCAGCGCGACCAGTTTCGGCAAGCCGTTCATCTGGGCTTCTAGCGGAATCGTGACCTGCTGCTCCACCTCCTCCGCCGCCCGGCCGGGCCACTGCGTGATTACCTGGACATAATTATTTGCAACGTCCGGATACGCTTCCACCGGCAGAGCCTTGAAGGAGAACGCGCCCCAGACCAGCAGGACGGCTCCGAGCGAGAGAACCAGGAACCGGTTCCGAAGCGCAAAATCAACGAATCTCTGAAGCACTAGTCTTTCCGGGCCTCACGGTCAAACTGCAACGCATTCGCGACTACTTGATCGCCCGCCCGGACGCCGGTGAGGATTTGCTGCATTCCATCCGGATGCGCGGGACCGGCCTGAACCTCCGTCCGCCGGAACTGATTCTCACTCAACTTGATGAAGACCCAGTCTCGGTCCTGGAGCCGGAGCACGGCGCTCGCGGGAACCACGGCCCGGCTCTGGAAGCCCTGGGAAACGAAGTGGACGACGGCGAACATGTTCGGGCGCAGGATGCCTTTCGCGTTGGAAAGCTCGATGCGCACCTTGGCTGTGCGCGTGTTCGGATCCAAGAGCTTCGAGATATTGGCGACGCGCCCTTCGAAACGGCGGTCGGGATACGCATTCAACTCGATCTCGGCGCGGTCTCCCGTGTGTACCTGCGCAAGGTTGTTTTCGTAAACGTCGCACAGCACCCACACCTGCGATAGATCCGCGATGGTGAACAGATTGGGCGAGTTGTCGAGCGACTTGACTCCGGCCGCGGCTGTCGTGTTTTGCTCGATGATGGTCCCCGCGACGGGAGCTCGAACCTCGATCAGGGCCGACGGATTCTGAAGATCGCCGCCCAGAATGCGAATCCGATCCGCCGCCGTCTGGGTATCGATTCTCGACTTGTTGTAGGTGTCTTCGGCGACGTCCACATCCTTCTTGGCCATCGCTCCATGCGTAAAGAGATCCTGCGCGCGTTCGAACTGTGTTTTCGCCAGCGCCTCATCCGCCTGGAACTTCTTATGATCGGAAATCGCCTGCGACATGTCCGGGCTCGTCATGGTGAGCAGGAGCTGTCCTTTCTGCACGTCGTCTCCCAGCCGGACGCGAATTTCGACGACGCGCCCTGAAGAGAGGGCGTTTACAGGGACCGTCCGGCTCACATCCGGAGCCACGATCCCGTTGGCCGTGAGCTGGTCGGCCTCCCGGCGCGACGCTACGGTAACCAGGGGAAAGCGTTCCGGATTCTCCACGCTCACGAGGTTCAGGTCCGGCGCGCGCTCAACCGCCGTGGCCGGAGCGTCGTTGGTTTTCGCATCCACATTGCCTCGGGAACAGCTTGAGAGCGCCCCAAGCGCGGCCGCAACCATGCAAATGACGGCAGGAAATTTTCGATTCATTGGACTACCTCGCAGCTCTGCGCGAACAGACCGGGCATCATCACAAGGCACAAGCGCCCGGGGGAGCGACTGCACCGCGTAATAGTTGTGTCTCCCGGCGCAACGCCAAAAAGGCTCGAGCTCAGGAGCACCCGCCGTTTAAGGCGTGACATGCTTCTTCCTCCAGCTAAATTCCTAAAAGTTGATTGCTACAAACGAGGAGCAAATCGCTTACAGCGCGGGCGGTGCTCTACCCCCGCGAGTAGGCAGGAAGCGTTCCAGGCTCTTGTGGCTCTCGCTGAGAGCCATCGCAAAGAGGCACAGGACGATGCTCAGGACGAGCACGACAGTGATCTGAACTGAATCCAGCGTTTCGAGAAGACGGGCCAGGGTGCCGAGCGTCTTCTTATCCGATTGCTGGCCCGGCGGAGTCTTGTGATGATCTTCTGCGTCCGGCAGTGTCGCTCCGGCCCCAAGCACCTGCATCCGGACCGAGTCGTCGCTAGCCGAAACACACGGGAACAGGGAAACCAAAGCCAGGCTGAGCGCGATCGCGCGGTATGTAACCGCGCGCCGGCTTCCCACGCCGCGCCGCCGTTCGAAACCGATCAACCAGCCAAAAGCCGCCAGGCACACGATGGCCCACGCGAAGTTCAGCATTGCGTCGGTATATGCGACCATCTGCGATAAGTATAAAACAAAGACGACAGCAATTAGGCATCAGTTCCGAAGCTTCCTGATCGCCTGCCACCGGTAAAAACTACAGGTCTTTGTTTTCAGAGATCCTCATCGCAGCCCATTGGGAAATTCTTGTATTTCGGCAATTTACATCTTGGCACAGGAACTGCACCTGCCTTGAGCGTAGACCGCAGCTGTCAAAGGACAGCTGAATATCTTGAGGAGGTGAACAACTCATGAATCGGTTTTACATTGCGGGGACGCTGCTTTGCTGCGCCCTCTTTCTCGCGATATTGGCTCCGTCCGCGTATTCGGATGAGTGGAACAAGATGACCGTCGTCACTTTTCCGAATCCGGTCGAGGTTCCGGGAGCGGTCCTGCAACCAGGCAAATATGTTCTGAAGCTCGTCGACTCCCCTTCCGACCGGCACATCGTTCAAATCACGAATGAGAGACAAGACCATATTTACGCCACGATTCTGGCGATTCCGAATTATCGCCTCGAACCGCGCGGCAAGACTGTCGTAACGTTCTACGAAATGCCGTCCGGCCAGCCGGAAGCGCTGAAGGCCTGGTTTTATCCCGGCGACAACTACGGCCAGGAATTCACCTATTCAAAGGATCGGGCGAGACTGATCTCCGAAGCAACGCATGAGAACGTGCCTGTGACGCCGCCCGACTCGCACGTAAGCACGGCTACGCAACAGCCTTCTGCGGTAGAGTCTGAAACCACTCCAACGACTCCGCGCTCTGAGGAAACGAGCCCAAGTCCTCAAAGCCCGCCGCAAGCCGAGCCGCGCACTCAGCCTGCGCCTCCGCCCGCCCCGGGCAACCCTGAAACCGGCGGCAAGGAAATGCCGCAGACAGCCAGCGATGCGCCGCTGGTGGCTCTGATCGGCATCTTCTCAATCGCTTCGGCGTTGGCCCTGCGCACTTTCGGAAGGGAGCGCGGCTGACACTACTGTGCCCGGCCCTCGAACCAAGCGGCGGCGCATCTGGAAGCGCGTCGAGTACTGTTTCTGGACGATCGGCTTTGCGGGCCTCGGATACTGGACCTTCGTCTGGGTCAACGCCCGCGTCACACAGGCCGCGGCTAACCAGCAACTCGAGCGGCGCCTGCAAACCAACCTTGCGTCGAATCCGCGGCCGCAGCCGGCCTATGGGAGCCTCATTGGAAGGCTCGATATTCCGGGAATTCAACTTTCCGCGGTGGTGTTCGAGGGCACGGACACGCGCGTGCTCCAACGCGGCGTCGGCCACCTCGCCGGCTCGTCTCTGCCCGGCGAAGCCGGCAATGTAGTGTTGGCTGGCCACCGCGACACATTTTTCCGCGCTCTCCGGAACATCCGCCAGCGGGAACTAGTCACGCTGACGACGGATCATGGAACACGGCGGTACTTGGTGGAATCCACCGCCGTAATCAGTCCTGATGCGACGAGTGTGCTCGATGCAACACCCACTTCGAGCCTGACCTTGATCACGTGCTATCCGTTTCACTATTTCGGCCACGCGCCTAAGCGCTTCGCCGTGCGATGCCGGGAGATTCAGGAAGAGCCTCAGGCCGTTGCGGCGGCCCGGACGCCGAGCCCGCCGGCTCGACCGGCCGCGAAACCGGCCACGCGCCTAAGCGCTTTGCCGTGCGATGCCGGGAGATTCAGGAAGAGCCTCAGGCCGTTTCGGCGGCCCGGACGCCGAGCCCGCCGCCGTCGCCTTAGAAACAAGCCGCTTGGAACCGCAACCATCCGTTCCCGCGGCGGAACCTGCCCAGGCGAACGATGAGTTCACGCCCGAACCGCCGCATGAGGAAACGGCAAAGTCGCCGGCGAAGGTCCACTCCGCGCGAGGTCTTCAGAAACTGAATCCCGTCCGCCTCTTCGGAAAACTTGCCCGCGCCGTGCGCCGCCCGGAGCGTCCTGAACTATCTGGCGGACAAGCTCGCGAAAAGCGACTCGAATAGCGCCGAACCCTCTTCCAGGCGGCGGTCGTCGTCGCTATGACGTCGCACGATGCCATCGATCATCAAGGCGATGCCGGCTGTTTCCGGACGCTGGTATTTCTGCTCACGCAGATCGATGTCGTGGACGACCTCCGCGATGGCCCGCAACGCCGTGTCCTCCCGCTGCGCACTCAACGCCAGGAGCGCCTCGAACGTGCACATATCACCCGAGTGCGTGAACTCGCCCTCGAACATGTCGAAGCGCACCTCGCCCGGCGAATGTGTGTA
>QHXU01000291.1:0-2679 GCA_003223065.1 Acidobacteriota bacterium
AACCCCGCCACCGGCGCACCGTCCGTTCAGACGGATCCCTTGGACGCCACTCGGGTGCTGCAGATCCCGACCGGCCGCAATCCCAGGGGCATTGTAGTGAATGGAACCGACACCCGCGCCTATGTGATGAACTACATTTCGCGCGATGTGACAGTGCTAGACCTCACGGCCACCAGGGAGGTTGCGATCGCCACGTTCTCTTCCGCCGTTCTCCCCGCGAGCGGGACCCTTGCCGATAAGATCCACATCGGCAAGGAGCTGTACAACACTTCCGTCGGAGTGTTCGACCCCGCTACGCCGGGCGGCGCGCCGATCACCGGTAGGATGTCAGCCGCCGGCTGGGGCTCCGTTCGGGCTGTCGGACGATGTCGTGTGGATCTTCGCCGCCGGTCCGCGGCGTACGGTTCCCCAGCACACCGACTTCGATCAGACCGACCCGGACCGCACCACCCAGCGCGCGCTGAACTGGTCGGCCATCTTCGATGAAGAGGAAGACTTCGAGTTGAACATCCGCGGCGTCTCCGGAGGCCTTGGCATCATCGTTCTGGCCGACGGCGTCAGCCAGGACACGAATGTTCAAGCGTTCACGCCTCTCGCCAACGCTAACCGCAATCAGCTCAAGGTTCGCGGGGTGGGAGGCTGGGATGCCCTGAAGGCATTCGTCCAATTCGGCATCCGGGCGCCGATCTCTCCGGTGGCCGCCGGTGAACCGGACGTTGTCGCCGGCCGCGCGCTGTTCCAGGCAGCCAACTGCCAGCTCTGCCACGGTGGGCCACAGTGGACCTCCAGCCGGGTCCGCTATACGCCGCCGCCCGGGGCGGGCGTGCTTGTAAACGGCCAAATCATCAGCGAGCTAAAAAACGTGGGGACATTCAATTCGGCCTTCTTCAACGAAGTGCGTGCCACCGCAGCGGCGCCCCTCGGAGCGGATGGATTCAATCCTCCGTCCCTTTTGTCGCTGTTCGCATTTCCGGAGACGTTCCTGCACAATGGCGCGCTCAACTCCCTCGATGCCGTGCTCGATAATGTGACGCACCGGAGCGCTGGCACCGGCGGAGTCGACACGCTCACCAATGCGGCGGATCGGTCGAAGGTGGTGAGATTCATTCAATCCATCGACGCTAGTACGCCGCCGATTCCGTAACCGTGGGCGCTCAAGGGTTCGAGTTGGGTGAGCTCAGACCGCGCACGCCCTTATTAGAAAGAGCTGAAAACGGCCCCGCAAGTGCATTGCGGTACCAGACATCAAGGAGACTATCGTGCAGACTCATCCGAACCAATCGCCGCGTCACCTGACGCGGCTCATGCTCGTCAGTTTTATGGTGGCGGGCGGAGCACGGTTCGCCGCCGCCCAACCCAAGTACACTGTCCACGACCTCGGCACCCTCGGCAGTACGTTCAACAGAGCTTTCGGCATCAACAACGCGGGCCAAGTGGTCGGTCTGAGTGGCGATCGCGCTTTCCGAACAGCCCCCAACAGCGCCATCAATGCTGCCACCGACGACGTCGGTACCCTGTTCAGTGGAGGATCCACTGTAGCACTGGGCATCAACGACTTGGGCCAGGTGGTCGGCTCGAGCAGCACCTCGTCATCGTCAATGACCCACGCTTTCCGAACGGCCCCCAACAGCGCCATCAATCCTTCCACGGACGACCTGGGCACATTGTTCGCTTCGGCGTTGACCGTGGCCACGGGCATCAACGACTCTGGTCAGGTGGTCGGCTATAGTACCCTGCCGCGAGTGGCAACACACGCTTTCCGAACGGCCCCCAACAGCGCCATCAATCCTGCTACTGATGACATCGGCGCCCTCACTGCGGGTCCTCTCCTGGGGAGCTTCATTCAGGCCTTCGGCATAAACCACTCCGGCCAAGTGACCGGGGTAAGTTTCACCCACGCTTTCCGAACCGCCGCCAACGGCGCCATCAATGCGGCCACCGATGACCTGGGTGCGCTCAGCGGCGGTTGTTGCAGCACGGCCACGGGTATTAACGTGTCGGGCCAAGTGATCGGCTTCAGTTCAGTCGGCGTCAGCGGCAATACCCACGCGTTCCGAACCGCCCCCAACAGCGCCATCAATACGTTCACCGATGACCTCGGCAGCCTCGGCGGTACGTTCAGCACAGCTCAGGGCATTAACTCGTCCGGCCAAGTTGTCGGATGGAGTGATCTCGCCAGCCCCTTTGAACCCCCGCACGCTTTCCTGTATAGCGGAGGTGTGTTGTACGACCTCAACAACGTAATCCCTCTTAATTCCGGGTTGATTCTAACCGCAGCCTACGGGATCAACGATCTGGGCCAGATTGTGGGCGAGGCAATCCCAAGCGGCTCCAGCGGCAGCCACGTATTTCGTTTAGATCCGCCTCCTACGAGCGTCGTATCTGTCATGCTCGACAGTGTTGGATCGTTCGATCTGCCTCCGGGCATAAGCAATGCTTTAACCTCCTCCCTGCAGCAGTGCTTGAATGCTATGCACAGAGGAGATATGACGGCCGCGCGAAATCAGCTTGGCGCTTTCCGGACCAAAGTGAATGCGTTCCGGGGGAAGAAACTAACAGATACGCAAGCGAATATGTTGCTCGGTTTTGCGGCTACAGCGATACGCATGATCTCGTGATGTTCCGCCGAAATGGCGGGAACCCGCCGTACATGGCATGTGTCTAACACGCCATGCTCCA